>NZ_AXCA01000157.1:0-219326 GCF_000475415.1 Halomonas sp. PBN3
AGGTCATCGTCAGGCACTTATACCGAGAAAACCCCGAGCATTCCGATGTTCGGGGTTTTTTCATGGCTAGCGGGAAGCCTCTTGCTTCCTGGGGCCACGTCGGTCCGGCAGCTAGGTAGCTATTCGGAAAAGCCCCGATCATCGTGTGATGGTCGGGGCTTTTTGCGTCTGGGTCTCGGTGGAATGAGGTTAGACTTTAGTCGTTATACCAAGGTATGATGCGTGCATCTTACATAGTCCACAGAGGGCCCTGCCATGACCCCGTCGGTCGAGACCTATCCCACCATCTGGAACCGTTCCGGTACCTCGCGCGTCATCGTCCGTCCGCTGATGCGTCGCCTGTGGCGGGGGATGATCCGCCTCGCGGAGGCCCAGTGCGCGGCCCATGAGCGCCGCGGCTTCCTGCCTTACAGTTGATCACCTGACGGCCGCCCAGCGGCCGTCGGTGGGCCACAAAGAAGAAGCCCGGGCCGATGGCCCGGGCTTCTTCGTGATGCGCCGGAGGCCGGCGATCACCAGGGATCAGACGACGCCCTGGTCGATCATGGCGTCGGCGACCTTGCGGAACCCGGCGATGTTGGCGCCCAGCACCAGGTTGGTGGGCTCGCCGAACTCCTCGGCGGTGTCGGCGCACTGCTGGTGGATGTTGGCCATGATCTCCTTGAGCTTGGCGTCGACCTTCTCCAGCGGCCACTGCTCCATGCTGCTGTTCTGGGCCATCTCCAGCTGGCTGGTGGCCACGCCGCCGGCATTGGCTGCCTTGCCGGGACCGTAGGCGATGCGGGCTTCCAGGAAGCGGTCCACGGCGTCGGCGGTGGAAGGCATGTTGGCGCCTTCGCTGATGCAGGTGATGCCGTTCTTCAGCAGCACCTCGGCATCACCGGCGGTCAGCTCGTTCTGGGTGGCACAGGGGAAGGCGGCATCGGCCTTGATGCGCCAGACCGCGTGACCATCCTCGGGATACTCGCCGACCGGGATGTAGCTCGCCTCGGAGTGATGCTCGAGGTAGGCCTCCAGGGAGGCGCGCTTGACCTCCTTGAGCTCCTTGAGCAGGTCGAGGTCGATGCCGCGCGGGTCATGCAGGGTGCCGCGGGAGTCGGAGCAGGTGATCGGCCTGGCGCCCATCTCGTAGAGCTTCTCGATGGTGTAGATCGCCACGTTGCCGGCACCGGAGACCAGGCAGGTCTTGCCTTCCAGGGTCTTGCCGCGCGCCTCCAGCATGTTCTGGGCGAAGTAGACCGCGCCGTACCCGGTTGCCTCCTTGCGCCCGATGGAACCGCCCCAGTCGAGGCCCTTGCCGGTCAGCACGCCCTCGTAGCGGCCGGTCAGGCGCTTGTACTGGCCGTAGAGGTAACCGATCTCGCGACCGCCCACGCCGATATCACCGGCGGGCACGTCGGTGGTCGGGCCGATATGACGATAGAGCTCGGCCATGAAGGCCTGGCAGAAACGCATGATCTCGCCGTCGGACTTGCCCTTGGGGTCGAAGTCGGAGCCGCCCTTGCCGCCGCCGATGGGCAGGCCGGTGAGGGCGTTCTTGAAGATCTGCTCGAAGCCCAGGAACTTGATGGTCCCGGAGGTAACGCTGGGGTGGAAGCGCAGGCCGCCCTTGTAGGGACCCAGCGCCGAGTTGAACTGCACGCGGTAGCCCTTGTTCACCTGGACCTTGCCGGCATCGTCAGTCCAGCAGATGCGGAACATGATCTGACGCTCGGGCTCCACGATACGCTCGATGATGCTGTGGTCGAGGTAGTGGGGGCTGTGCTGGAACAGCGGGCGCAGGCATTCCAGGACCTCTTCGGCGGCCTGGTAGAACTCGGTCTGGGCGGGGCTGCTCTTGCGCAGGCGTTCGAGGGTGTCGTGTACGTAGGGCATCGTCGTGTCCTGTGTGAGGTGAGGGGGACGGCCGCGGTCGGCCAACCTGAAAGTGGTTTCCACGGACAACGACTATATATCAATGCACCATTATGCAGCAAATGTATGGGCCATGCGCGGACTAGACATCGTTATTAGCCAAAATCGCTTGAAAATGGCGAAAAATCGCGCACCAGATCGGCACATTAATCAGGCTTCATAAACGGTAAAAAAACGTTATGACGTTAACGACGCTGGCGGCGGTGATGGTCGGGGCGTGGCGCCTGGCTTTCCCCGGGTCGTCGGGGGTGCTAAGGTCCGCGCCGATGAATGACCGCCGGCGTCGCCATGCGACAGCAAGAGGGCGGCCAGGCCCCATGGAGACGACGATGATCTATCCCGCAGAGCTGCTCTGTTACTGCCGACCCGGCTTCGAGGCCGACCTGGCGGCCGAGCTTGCCGACAAGGCCGCCGCGGCGGGCTGGCAGGGCGAGGCCTGCTTCGACGGGGGGGCGGGTTTCGTGCGCTTTCGCCTGCCCGAGGGCGAGACGGCCAATGCCCTGCATCGGGCGCTGCGCCTGGCCGGGCTGGTCTTCGCCCGCCAGAGCCTGGTGGCCCTGCCGCCGCTGACGCTCTCCCGCGATGACCGCCTGACGGCGATCGTCGACCAGGTGGTGGCGAGTGGCTGGAGCTTCGAGAGCCTGTGGCAGGAGACGCCGGATACCAACGACGGCAAGGCGCTAGCGGGGTTGGCCAGGGCGCTGGAGCGTCCGCTGACCTCTCTGCTGAAGAAGCGCAAGGCGCTGCGTCGCAAGGCCGGCGGCCGTCGTCTGCACCTGCTGTGGAGCGCGGGGGATCGCGTCCAGCTGGGCATGAGCTTTCCCGGTAACCGCAGCGAGCTGCCGGGCGGCATTCGCCGGTTGCGCTTCCCGCATGCGGCCCCCAGTCGCTCCACGCTCAAGCTGGAGGAGGCGTGGCACGAGTTCGTGCCCCGTGAGGCGTGGGGCGAGCGGCTGGGCGAGGGCATGCAGGCCGCGGATCTGGGGGCGGCCCCGGGCGGCTGGACCTGGCAGCTGGTGCAGCGTGGCATGCACGTCTATGCCATCGACAACGGCCCCATGGACAAGGCCCTGATGGCCAGCGGCCAGGTGGAGCACCTGCGCGAGGATGGCTTCACCTGGGAGCCCCCCTACCGCCTCGACTGGCTGGTCTGTGACATCGTCGACAAGCCCTCGCGGGTCGAGGCGATGGTGGAGCGCTGGCTGGTGCGGCGTTGGTGCCGGGAGGCGGTATTCAACCTCAAACTGCCGATGAAGCGCCGCTGGCCCGAGGTGGCATCCTGCCTCGAGCGCCTCGCGTCGGCCCTGGAGGCGGCCGGAGTCCCCGCCGAGATCGCCTGCCGTCACCTCTACCATGACCGCGAGGAAGTCACGGTCCACGTACGCCTCACCGAGTGAGGGGCCGGTTCAGTGGGAGGCGGGCTCGTAGATGCGGATCCGCTCCTCCTCGGTGAGCAGCGGCATCAGCTGCTGCATCACCCGGGCGCGAGTCTCGCTGGTGTACCATTCCTTCCAGGCGCGCAGGTCGCGCCACTTGGTGATCATCAGCCGGCGGTCGCTGTGCCCCAGCTCCACGAGGCTCTCGCCGCCGACGAAGCCGCGGGCCCCCAGCGACTCGCGCATGGCCTCGCGGGCGGCTTGCTCGTACTCCTCCTCGAGGCCGGGCATGATGCGGCGTTCGATAATGATCTTGATCATCTGACTGGCTCCGACTGATTTCCTTGCAACCTTCTCTGCAACCACGAGGCCCACGATGGCGGAGACACCCGACTTCACTGCCGAGCTCGACACCACCGGGCTCTACTGCCCCGAGCCGATCATGCTGATGCACAACAAGGTCCGCGACATGCAACCGGGCGAGGTGCTCAAGGTGATCGCCAGCGACCCGGCGACCACCCGCGACGTGCCCAAGTTCTGTCATTTCCTGGGACACGAGCTGATCGATCAGCAGGAGCGCGGGGACAGCTACCTCTACTTTATCCGTTTGGGCTAATCCTGTCCCCAACGCCCCGGCTCACGGTCGGGCGTCGTCGGGCATCACCATCAGCGCCAGCGCCTCCAGGGTGGCGGGGTCCTCGCGGCGGATGCGGTTGGCGATCTGGCGCTGGAAGAAGTAGACCACGCGATGGCGGCTGTGGCCGGGGTAGAGGCAGGGGTCGCCGAGCAGGATCGGCGTCTCCTCCACGCGCCGCTCGTCGGCGAGCAGGGCCTCGACGCTGCCGTCGCTATAGAGGCGCCAGCCGAACACCTGCTTGAGCTGCCAGGGGGCGTCGCCGTCGTCCATGCACAGGGCGTGGGTGCCCTGGGTCTCGGGGAGCTGCTGGATCAGGGTGACCTGGTCGGTCTCCTCGTAGTCGAAGTAGGCGGCGGCATGCTCGAGCTCCATCAGCTTGTGTTCCGGCGCCGTCTCGAAGAGCTCCTCGGTCTCGGGGTCGCGGTAGCCGACGAAGCGGCCATGTTCGTCATCGTCGAGCCGCTGGCAGGGCGTCAGGGTCTCCATCCAGGGCACCAGGCCCACCACCTCGCCATCCTCGCGCAGGCCCCAGGCCAGCAGCGGCATGCCGTAGAGGGTGTCGGGGCTGCCACCGAGGCGGTACACCATCTCGAGGCCGTCGAGTTCCGGGGCCAGCCGGATCAGGCGACGCCTGGCCTGCTGACGCTGGCGCCTGGCTTCCAGGTCGATGACCCGGGCGGGGCGGGGTGACATCGGGATTCCCATGGTGTCCCTCCACGTGCTGCTTGATCACGGGACCGAACCGGGCGGCAGGCTCCCCGGGTCGGCGCGGAAGCGCTCTGCGTCACTCAGGCACCACCAATAGCACAGACGGTAGGGGAGGTTAAGCCCTGTCGCACATCCGCTGCCTCACCGGCAGCGCTCTGCCAGGGCGCTGCGCAGTGGCTGTCGACGAGCAGGTCGTTGCTGTCGCCGCCGCTGCCGCAGGCGGCCAGCAGGCCTCCCAGCCCCGCGACCGGCAGCAGGGCTGGGCTGCTGTTAACGAATGCCCAGCGCATCGTAGCTGCCCTCCGCCGCTGCCGCGCTGATCCGCCTGAGGCGCTCGCCGAGCAGCAGAGCCGCCATGGTGAGGCCGCCGATCAGCCCGATCCAGTAGCCCTGGACCCCCAGCGGCCCGCTCAGCCCGGGGACACCGCGGGTGCCCAGCCAGTGGCCGCCGGCCATGCCGATCAGCCAGTAGGAGGCCAGGGTGATCAGCATGATGATACGCGTGTCCTTGTAGCCGCGCAGGGCGCCGGCCAGGTTGACCTGCAGCGAGTCCGAGACCTGGTAGCACATCGCCAGCACCACCAGCGACAGCGCCAGGCGCGCCACCTCGGCATCGTTGGTGTAGAGCGCGATCACCGGCTGCGCCGTGACGTGCAGCAGCAGGCCGTTGAGCAGGGCGATGGCCAGGCTCACGGCGATGCCGTGCCAGGCTACCCGCCGGGCGTGGCCCGGCCGGCCCTGGCCGAGCACGTTGCCCACGCGCACCGTCAGCGCCATGCTCAGCGAGAGCGGCAGCATGAAGAGGATCGAGGTGTAGTTGAGCGCCACCTGGTGGGCGGCCACGGTGACCTCGCCGAGGCTGGCGATGAACAGCGCGATCAGTGTGAAGAGGGTGACCTCGACGAAGATCGCCACGCCGATGGGCACCCCCACGTGGAGCAGCTCGCCGATCGCGCGCCGGCGGGGAGGGGTGGGGGAGTGCCACAGCCGCACCTCGCCGTAGGCACGGGAGCGGCGCGTGTAGAGCGCCATGGCCAGGCACATGCTCCACAGCGACAGCGCCGTGGCGATGCCGCAGCCCAGCGCCCCCAGCGCCGGCAGGTCGAGTAGCCAGCCCGGCAGCCGGTCGCCCGCCAGGTCGCCGAGCCCCTCGCCGCCGTAGATCAGCACGAAGTTGCTGGGCACGTTGACGGCCAGCCCCACCAGGCTGATCCACAGCGAGGGGCGGGTGTGGTTCATGCCGTCGGAGAAGGCGCGCAGCGCCTGGAACAGCGCCGCGCCGGGCATGCCGAAGGCCACCGCCGCCAGGTAGGCGTGGGAGCGCTCGGCCACCGCCGCGGGCACCTCCATCAGGGTGAGGATGGGGCCCACCGCGAACCACAGCAGGGCGGCGGCCAGCACGCCCAGCGCCAGGGCGATCCACAGCCCCTGGTGCACGGCGGGGCGGATCTTGGCGGTGCGGCGCCCGCCCAGCAGCTGGGCGACCACGGGGGTGAGGCCCATCAGGGTGCCGGTCATGAACAGCATCAGCGGCAGCCACAGGCTCGAGCCCACCGAGACCGCCGCGAGGTCGGTGGCGCCCAGGCGGCCGGTCATCATGATGTCGGCCACGCTCATGCCCGCCTGGGCCAGCTGGGCACCGCAGATGGGCAGCGCCAGCAGCAGCAGCGGTCGGGTCTCGCGGCGGGTGGTGTCGAGCAGGGTGGCGAGCAGGCGGCTCAAGTCGTGCGCTCCATGCAGACGGGTCGGCGGGAGGCCCATGCTAGCAAGTCGGCCCGTTTTCCGCCCGCGTCGCGCCCGGGTATACTGCCGCCCCGTTCCCCTTCAGCCCTTTTCCGATCAAGGAGGTCGCGTGTCGCACCGCCTCGAGGAGATCATCGCCCTGTTCGACGGCCTCTTCGCCGAGACCTACCACACGCGCCTGGTGCGTGGCGGCGACGAGCCGCTCTACCTGCCCGCCGATGACGCCACGCCCTTCCATCGGGTGATCTTCGCCCGCGGCTTCTTCACCAGCGCGCTGCACGAGATCAGCCACTGGTGCATCGCCGGCGCGCGGCGACGCCGGCTGGAGGACTACGGCTACTGGTACCTGCCCGACGGTCGCGATGCCGCCCAGCAGCGCGACTTCGAGGCGGTGGAGGTGGCGCCCCAGGCGTTGGAGCTGCTGTTCTCGCGGGCCTGCGGGCTGACCTTCCATGTCAGCGTCGACAACCTCGAGGGTGACGCCGAGGTCGACCGCCACGCCTTCCACGCCAGCGTCGAGGCGCGGGCTGCCCGCTACGAGCGCGAGGGGCTGCCGCCCCGGGCGGAGGCGATGCGCACCGCCCTGGCGGCCTACTATTCCCGCGGGGCGTCGCCTGCCGAGGCGGTGGCGGCGGGGCGAGCCTGCCTGGAGGCGGCGACGGCATGAAGCGTTGGCCAGCGTGAGGGGGCGGGGCCTGTCGCCGGCGGCCGAGTTCGGGCTAGGGTGTAGGTCCATTCACCGGCACAGGGAGACGCCGTGAGCCACGATGCCTTGCCCCAGGAGCAGCGCTTCCTCGAGGCGCTTGCGCGGGATGCCTGGCCCGACCCCGAGCAGGCGCTGACGCCGGAGGCGGTGGGCATGGCCCCCGAGGCGCTGGTCGAGCTCTACGAGTCGCAGCTGATGAGCCGCCACCTGGACCTGGCCGCGCGTCGCCTGCAGGCCCGCGGCGAGGGCTTCTACACCATCGGCAGCGCCGGTCACGAGGGCAATGCCGCCGTGGCCCTGGCGCTGCGCCCAGACGACCCCGCCTTCCTCCACTATCGCGACGCGGCCTTCTTCATCCAGCGCGCCCGCCGGGTGCCGGGCCAGAACCCCCTGCGCGACCTGCTGCTGAGCTTCGCCGCCTGTGCCGAGGACCCGATCTCCGGCGGTCGCCACAAGGTGCTCGGCTCGAAGGCGCTGGCCATCCCGCCCCAGACCAGCACCATCGCCTCGCACCTGCCCAAGGCGATGGGCACCGGCCACGCCCTTGCTCTGCTGCGGCGCCTGGGGCTCGAGGGGGAGTGGTCCCACGATGGCGTGGTGCTGTGCAGCTTCGGCGACGCCTCCTTCAACCACTCCACCGCCCAGGGGGCGCTCAATGCCGCCGGCTGGGCCGCCTACCAGGGCCTGCCCATGCCGGTGGTGTGGCTGTGCGAGGACAACGCCATCGGCATCTCCACCCCCACCCCCCAGGGCTGGGTGGCCGCCAGCATGGCCGCGCGTCCCGGCATCCACTACCTCGCCTGCGACGGCCTCGACCTGCTCGACACCTGGCGCGCGGCCAGCGAGGCGGTGCGCATCGCCCGGGTCCGCCGCCAGCCGGTGTTCCTGCACATGCGCTGCGTGCGCCTCTACGGCCACGCCGGCTCCGACGCCCAGCAGGCCTACCTCTCGCCGGCGCGGATCCAGGCCGACGAGGCCCGCGACCCGCTGCTGGTGGGCGCCGGGCTGCTGCGGCGCCATGCCGGCCTCGACCGGGAGGGGATCGCCGCCCTCTACCATGGGGTGCGCGAGCGGGTGGCGAGCCTGGCCGAGGAGGTGATCGGTCGCCCGCGCCTGCAAAGCGCCGCCCAGGTGATGGCCAGCATCGTGCCGCCGGCGCGCTCCGGTCGGGCGCAGCCCTGGCAGGGACGGGTCGATGCCGCCCCCGACACCCTGGCCCGCCGCCTCAACCAGGCGCTGGAGCGGCTGATGACCCGCTACCCGCACCTGGTGATGGCCGGCGAGGACATCGGCCGCAAGGGCGGCGTCTACGGGGTGACCCAGAAGCTGCAGGCCCGCTTCGGGGCCCACCGGGTGATCGACACCCTGCTCGACGAGCAGAGCATCCTGGGGCTCGGCATCGGCCTGGGCCAGAGCGGCCTGGTGCCGATCCTCGAGATCCAGTTCCTGGCCTACCTGCACAACGCCGAGGACCAGCTGCGCGGCGAGGCGGCCACCCTGAGCTTCTTCTCCAGCGGCCAGTACACCAACCCCATGGTGGTGCGCATCGCCGGGCTCGGCTACCAGAAGGGCTTCGGCGGCCACTTCCACAACGACAACGCCATCGCCGTGCTGCGCGACATCCCCGGCCTGCTGGTGGCCTGCCCCTCCAACGGGGCCGACGCCGTGGGGCTCCTGCAGGAGGCGGTGCGTCTGGCCGACGAGGAGCAGCGGGTGGTGGTGATCATCGAACCCATCGCCCTCTACCACACCCGCGACCTGCATGCCGAGGGCGATGGCGGCTGGTGCTTCGCCGACCCAGGGCCCGAGCATCGCCTGCCGGTGGGTGAGCTCGGCCGCTGGGGGGAGGGGCGCGAGCTTGCCATCCTCACCTACGGCAACGGCGTGCATCTCGCGCGGCAGGCCGCGGCGACGCTCGAGGCCGACGGGGTGGCGCTGCGGGTCCTCGACCTGCGCTGGCTCACCGCCATCGACCACGACGCCGTGCAGGCCGCCGTGGCCGACTGCGGGCGGGTGCTGATCGTCGACGAGTGCCGCCGCACGGGCTCGGTGAGCGAGGAGCTGGTGACCGGCCTGGTGGAGCGGGGCGTGCCCGGCGAGCGCCTGGCTCGGCTCACCGCCGAGGAGAGCTTCATCCCGCTGGGCCCGGCGGCCACCGCCACGCTGCCCTCGGTGGCGAGCATCGTCGAGGCGGCGCGGGCGCTGCTGGGGCGGTCGGGGGCATGAAGGCCCCCTCAGTCGTCGCCGTCGTCCCCGTCCAGCAGGCGACCATCGAAGGGGGTCGCCTCCGGGGGGGCGACGTCCGGGGCGAGGCGCTGGTGCAGGTTGAGCATCACCGCCACCTCGTGCTCGGGGCGCAGCGGCTCCAGCCCCAGCTCGCCGAAAAGCTCGCCGCGGGCCCGAGACCAGTCGCCGGGAGCGAGGTCGTCATAGAGGCTCTCCGCCGGCGCCAGCTCGACGAAGGGGTCCAGGCCGTAGGTGTCGAACAGGCGTGACAGCGCCGCCTCGTCGTCGCCGACCCCGGCGGTGTAGAGGGTGGCGCTGAAGTGGTCGTTCTCCAGTTCGCGGATCACGTCCAGCGGGCTGACCCCCATGCCGTTGAGCTCCTCGAGGCTGTACTCGCCCAGCGAGATGAGCTCGTCGTCCAGCCAGTCGTCCTCGGGCTGGATCAGGGTGTGCTTGACGCGGCCGTCGGGCAGCGTCCAGGCGATCGCCAGCGGCAGGCCGCCGTCGTCGCCGGTCTCCACGGCGATGAAGCCGGGGATCGAGGTGTCGCCTGTGGGGGGCATCTCCGGGTTCCTCATGGTCTCGGTCGAAGGTTTCTCAGGCTGCCGGCAGCCGGAAGAAGCGCCGTGCCGTGGCGCTGGTGCTCTTCGCCAGCGCGGCCTCGCTCTCGCCACGCCAGTGGGCGATCTCGCGCACGATCCACGGCAGCAGCGCCGGCTCGTGGCGCCTGCCCTTGAGTTTGGCAGGTAAATTGCGCGGCAGCAGGTAGGGGCAGTCGGTCTCCACCATCAGGCGCTCGGCGGGGATCTCGCCGACCAGCTCGCGCAGGTGGTGGCCGCGGCGCTCGTCGCACAGCCAGCCGGTCAGGCCGATATGCAGGTCGAGGTCCAGGTAGCCGAACAGCGTCTCGCGGTCGGCGGTGAAGCAGTGCACCACGGCGTCGCCGATGTCGTCGCGCCAGGCGTGGAGCATCTCGCGCAGGCGCCGGCCGGCGTCGCGCTCGTGGAGGAACAGCGGCTTGCCGCTCTCGGCGGCGATGGCGAGCTGGCCCTCGAAGGCGCGCTGCTGGTCGGTGGGGGAGGAGAAGTTGCGGTTGAAGTCGAGCCCGCACTCGCCCACTGCTACCACCTCGGGCTGGCGCTGTAGCGCGGCCATGGCGGCGGCCAGCTCGGCGTCCCAGCGGCTGGCGTCGTGGGGGTGCACCCCTGCGGTGGCGTGAAGCGAAAGCCCCGCATCGCCGTGCTCGCGGCACATCGCCACCGCCTGCTCGGCGTGCTCGCGGTCGGTGCCGGTGAGGATCAGGGTGGTCACCCTGGCGGCCCGGGCCCGGGCCAGCACCGCCGGCAGGTCGCGGGCGAAGCTCTCGTGGGTCAGGTTGGCGCCGATGTCCACCAGCGGGGCGGGCGAGGTGAAGCGCAGCGCCTCGGGCAGGAAATCGTCGAAGGTCTCGGCCACGCCGGGGCTCCTGTCGGTTCGCGGGATTCGGGAGTGCGTATTGTACCCGCGGGGCCGATGCCGCGGCCACGCCGCGCGCCGCTTGCGTTACACTGGCGGCCTTCACGATCAAGAGAGGTTCGCGCGTGACCCTGCTACGTCTGGAACAGCTGCAACTGGCCTACGGCCCCCATGTGCTGCTCGACGGTGCCGACCTGGTGCTGGAGAAGGGCGAGCGGCTGGCCCTGGTGGGGCGCAACGGCAGCGGCAAGTCGACCCTGCTGCGCCTGGTGGCCGGCGAGACCCAGCCCGACGGCGGCAGCATCTGGCGCGCCCCCGGCCTCAAGGTCGGGGTGCTGGCCCAGGAGCTGCCCGAGGCGGACGGCCAGACCATCTTCGATGTGGTGGCCGGCGGCCTGCCCGAGGCGGGGGAGCTGCTCTCCGAGTACCACCACCTGGTGAGCGAGGCGGAGCCGGACATGCGCCGCATGGCGAGCCTGCAGACGCGCCTCGAGGCGATCGACGGCTGGTCCTTCCACCAGCGCATCGACGTGGTGCTCACCCGTCTGGGGCTGCCCGCCGACGCCGAGATGGCGGCGCTCTCCGGTGGCTGGCGCCGGCGCGTGGCGCTGGCCCGGGCGCTGGTCGCCGAGCCCGACCTGCTGCTGCTCGACGAGCCCACCAACCACCTCGACCTCGACACCATCGCCTGGCTGGAGGAGCAGCTCGCCGCCTTCGACGGCGCGGTGCTCTTCATCACCCACGACCGTGCCTTCCTGTCGAAGCTGGCCACGGCGATCCTCGAGCTCGACCGCGGCCGGCTGGGGCGCTATCCCGGCGACTACGCCGCCTACCAGGCCCAGAAGGCCCATGAGCTGGAGGTGGAGGCGCGGGAGAACGCCGAGTTCGACAGGAAGCTGGCCCAGGAGGAGGCGTGGATCCGCCAGGGCATCAAGGCGCGGCGCACCCGCAACGAGGGACGGGTGCGGGCGCTCGAGCAGATGCGCCGCGAGCGCAGCCAGCGCCGCGAGCGCCAGGGCAATGCCAGCCTCGCGGTGGACAGCGGCGAGCGTAGCGGCAAGCGGGTGGTGGAGCTCAAGCACGTCACCCAGCGCTACGGCGACGAGGCGGTGATCCGCGACCTCTCGCTGGAGATCCAGCGCGGCGACCGCATCGGCTTCATCGGCCGCAACGGCGCCGGCAAGACCACCCTGCTCAAGATCCTGCTCGGCGAGCTCGACCCCACGGAAGGGCAGGTGCGCCTGGGCACCAAGCTCCAGGTGGCCTACTTCGACCAGCTGCGCGGCGGCCTCGAGCCCGAGAAGACGGTCTACGACAACGTCGCCCAGGGCAGCGACCGGGTCACGGTGGGCGGCCGCGACCGCCACGTGATGAGCTACCTGCAGGACTTCCTGTTCACCCCCGACCGGGTGCGCCAGCCGGTCAAGGCCCTCTCCGGGGGCGAGTCCAACCGCCTGCTGCTGGCCAAGCTGTTCACCCAGCCGGCCAACGTGCTGGTACTCGACGAGCCCACCAACGACCTGGACGTGGAGACCCTGGAGCTGCTCGAGGAGTTGCTGCTCGACTTCGACGGCACCCTGCTGCTGGTCTCCCACGACCGCGCCTTCATGGACAACGTGGTGACCAGCGTGCTGGCCTTCGAAGGCGAGGGCCGGGTGCGCGAGTACGTGGGGGGCTACAGCGACTGGGTGCGCCAGGGCGGCAGGCTGCCGCCGGCGCCCTGGGAGGGGGCGGCGCGCCAGCAGGCCGAACCGACCCGGGGTGCCGAGGAGGTCCGCGCGACCAGCGAGCGCGAGGCGCCGCCGGCCCGCCAGGAGGCCGCCAGGAAGCCCGCCAAGCTCTCCTACAAGCTGCAACGCGAGCTCGATGCCCTGCCCGGGGAGATCGAGCGGCTAGAGGCAGAGGTCGCCGAGTTCGAGGCCCGGGTCGGCGACCCGGGCTTCTACCAGCAGGAGGCCACCCGGGTCACCGCCACCCTGGAGGCGATGGCCGCCAGGCAGGCGGCGCTGGATGCCGCCATGGAGCGCTGGATGGAGCTGGAGGCCCAGGCCTCCGGCGAGGCGTAAACCGGCGGGACAGCAAGAAGGCGCCCCGAGGGGCGCCTTCGAAGGCAGAGGAGAGGGCGCGCGGTTACTCCTCGCTCTCGCCCTTCTTGCCCACGCGCACGGCAAGCACGTCGCACTGGGCGCCGTGGAGCACCCCGGTGGAGGTGGAGCCCAGCAGCAGGGCGAAGCCGTGGCGGCCGTGGGAGCCGACCACGATCAGGTCGACGTCGCGCTCCTCGGCGAAGCGGTGGATCTCGGTGTCGGGCATGCCCACCACCACGTGCTGGTCCTCCTTGGCCACGTGGGGGTCGGCGATCTCGGCCAAGCGGTGCTTGGCGTGCTCGTCGAGCTGGTCCTGGATGCTGGTCAGGTCCATGGGGATGTCGCCACCGTAGGCGAAGCCCAGCGGCTCCAGGGTGTGCATGATGGAGAGCTTGGCATGGTTGCGGTCGGCGATCTGGTGGGCGCGCTCCAGCACCTTGTGGGAATCCTTGGTCAGGTCGACGGCGACCAGGACGTGGCGATACTCGTTGCTCATGGCGGGCTCCTCGGCGGATGTCTCGCGGTTCTCGGGATGCCTTCACTCTAGGACGCCTGGGCGGCCAAGACAACGATCTATATCAATCATTTCGCATCAACTGGAGACGACGACGCGATGATCTGGCTCTATATCCTGCTGGCCATGCTGCTGGTGATCTCGCCGGTGATGTGGCTCAAGCCGAGCCCACGGCAGAAGCGCGTGGCGGCCCTGCGCCAGGCGGCCATGCAGCACGGCGTGAAGGTGACGCTCAAGCGCCCCCCGCTGCACGATGACAAGGTGCCGATGCCGGCCTATCGCTGGCACTACCCGGTGCAGCGCCCGGGGCCAGACTTCACGCTGGTGCGCGAGACCCATGCCGCCGCGGCGCTCAAGCCCTTCACCCATGACTGGCGCTGGCGCACGGAGCCGCTGCGGCCGCTGCCCGAGCCGCTGGCGGCGCGGCTCAAGGCGCTGCTGGAGCGGCTGCCCCAGGATGCCCTGGTGGTGGAGTCCGACCCGCGCGCCCTGACCCTGTGGTGGGGGGAGTCCCAGGGCTTCGCGCGTTTCTCCACCTACCTGCCCGACTTCGAGGCGCTGCGCGACGGCCTGGCGGGGCGTCCCGACGACCCGGGGGGGTCCGGCCCGCCGGCCCCGCCGCCGGGCTAGCCTTCCTCGCCCTCCCGGGCCTGGAGGGCGAGGCCGTTGTCCTCGATGCGTGACAGCAGCTCGGCCAGGGTGGCGACCTCCTCCTCGCTCAGGCCGTCCAGCATCTCGTTACGCGCCTGGCGCACCACGTCGTCGATGCGCGCCAGCAGCGGACTGGCCTCGGCGGTAAGGAAGACCCGCTTGGTGCGGCGGTCCTGGTCGCAGGGGCGGCGCTCCACCAGCCCCTGCTCGGAGAGCTGGTCCAGGGTGCGCACCAGCGAGGGGGCCTCGACGCCGATGGCCCGGGCCAGGTCGCACTGGGGCTGGCCGTCGCCCAGGCGCCACAGGTGATAGAGCGTGACCCAGCGAGTCTGGGTCAGCCCCAGCGGGGCGAGGCGGCGGTCGATCACCGCCCGCCACAGGCGGGGCAGGCGGCTGAGCTGGAAACCGATGTTCTCGTGCATGGGGCAATCGCCGTCGTTGCGTGGAATCAAGGTGGATTGTCGGAAGCCCGTGCGTGGATTGCAAGCGAGCTTATCATTCGCCTTTCTCACTACCGGCCAACGCTGGCGCCGTCCCCGACGCCGCTGCAGCCCCCGAGGCGGCAGCGGCCTCCCCCTGCCGCGACGGAAGGGCCGGCGCCTCGGGCGAGGGGGGCGCCGCCTTGTCCGCTTCCTCCTTGCCTGCGTCTTCCGCCTCTCCCTCTGCCTCGCGGGTCGGCGCCTCCTCCCGCGCCGCCTCGTCGTCGGGGACCCCGGGCCACCAGGCCAGGCCCGGCAGCCCGACGGGGCGCCGGATACGCCCGTCGGCCCGGGTTGCCCCCTCGCCCTCGGCCACCCGGAAGCGGATCACCCCGATGCGCTGGCCGCCGTCGGTCATTACGTCGATACGCCAGCGTCCGGTGCTCGCCTCGGGGAAGTTGCGCTTGTGGCTCCAGGCACGGTAGCCCGCCTCGCGGCCACCCTCGATGGTCAGCGCGATGCGGTCTACCTCCTTGCCGTCCAGGCGCCAGACATGGTGCACCTCCTCGCGCAGCCCGCGCGGGGCATGGATGGCGGTGTAGGCGTAGAGCCCCTGCTCGGCCAGGGCCCCGGGCGTCAGGGTGAGCTCGCCCCTGGGACGGCGCGAGGCCTCGTCGAAGCCCGGCGAGAGGGCGGTGGCGGTGATCCACAGGCTGGCCGGCGGCACCCAGATCCGCCCGGCCCAGGCTGCCCCCGCCAGCAGCGGCAGCAGCACCAGCACCATCAGCCAGCGTCGCCCGTGCTGGGCGGCGGTGAGGTGCAACAGGCTCGGCAGGCTGAACAGCAGCATGGCGGCGATCGCCAGCAGCAGGCTCTGGTAGGTGGTGAGGTGGAGCAGGGTGGGCAGGGTGACCAGCACCACCAGGAAGACGCACTGGGCGTGGAAGACGAAGTAGAGCCAGCGCAGCCGCTCGGCGATCCGGTGGTAGAGCGGGTCGAGGACGGAGAACAGCGCCATGCCGACGACCAGCAGGGTGAAAAGCGCCTGGCCGCTGCGCCACACCGTGGTGACCAGCAGGAAGGGGAGGCAGAAGAACAGCGTCTCCTGGTGGATCATCTGGGCGATGAACTGGGTCACCGTGCGCGGCAGGGCCGGGTAGCCGCGGCGCACCAGCAGGCGCCCGATCATGCTCTCCGAGAACAGCAGCAGCCAGGCGCCGAGCATGCCCAGCGCCAGCAGGGCGCCGAGCCACTGCTGGCGCTCCACCAGGAAGAAGCTGCCGAGGCCGGCGCCGAAGGCGACCGGCGGCCATAGCCAGCTCCAGGGGCGCAGCTGCTCCACCAGGGTCTCGACGCCGCGCTGCAGGCGGGTCAGGCGGCCTCCGGGGCCGGGTGTGCCGGGTGAGGACGAGGAGGGGGCGGGTGGCATCACGCTCTCGTGGGGGACGACGGGGGAGTGAGCTGCCATCCTAGCAGGGTCGGGCGCGAGGGATAGCGTCGCCGGGCACCGACGGCCGGTCGCCACCAGGGCTTGACGCCGGCGGCGGGCTGCACCAAGCTGTGTGCATTCAAACGGCCGTATGAAATCGGGAGGTTCGCGGTATGATCTATCAGGGCAACGCCATCACGGTGGTGCGTGGCGATGACGACATCGCCACGCTCACCTTCGACCTGAAGGACGAGTCGGTCAACAAGCTCTCCAGCGCGGTGGTCGGCGAGCTGGAGGAGGCGGTCACGGCGCTCAAGGGCGAGAAGGGACTCCAGGGCCTGCTGCTGACCAGCGCCAAGGAGGCCTTCATCGTCGGCGCCGACATCACAGAGTTCCAGGCCATGTTTGGCAAGGGCGCCGACTTCCTCGAGGCGATGCTGATGCGGGTGCACGGCATCTTCAACGCCATCGAGGACCTGCCGTTCCCCACCGCCACCGCCATCAACGGCCTGGCGCTGGGCGGCGGCTGCGAGGTGCTGCTGACCACCGACTTCCGCGTCATGGCCGAGGATGCCCAGATCGGCCTGCCCGAGACCAAGCTCGGCATCCTGCCCGGCTGGGGCGGTTGCGTGCGCCTGCCGCGGCTGATCGGTGCCGACAACGCCATCGAGTGGATCGCCGGCGGCACCCAGAACAGGGCCGACGCCGCGCTGAAGATGGGCGCCGTGGATGCCGTGGTGCCGGGCGAGGCGCTGGAGGCCGCGGCCCGCGACATCCTGGCCCGGGCCATCGCCGGCGAGCTCGACTACCGCGCCCGCCGCGCGGAGAAACAGCAGCCCCTTCGGCTCGGCCCCATCGAGCAGATGATGGCCTTCGAGACCGCCAAGGGCTACGTCAAGGGCAAGGCGGGCCCGCACTATCCGGCGCCGGTGGAGGCGATCAAGGTGATCCAGAAGGGCGCCGGCGAGGATCGCGGACGTGCCCAGGCCATCGAGGCCAAGGCCTTCGTCAAGCTGGCGCTGACCGAGGTGGCCTTCAACCTGGTCGGCCTGTTCATGAACGACCAGGTGGTCAAGAAGAAGGGCGGCCAGTACGAGAAGCAGGCGCGTCCGGTGAAGCAGGCCGCCGTGCTCGGCGCCGGCATCATGGGCGGCGGCATCGCCTACCAGAGCGCCTCCAAGGGCACGCCGATCCTGATGAAGGACATCAAGGAGGAGGCCATCGCGCTGGGCCTCAAGGAGGCGCGCAAGCTGTTCGCCAAGCAGGTGGAGCGCGGCAAGTTCTCCACCGAGGCGATGGCCGAGCGGCTCACCAACATCCGCCCGACCCTTGCCTACGGCGACTTCGGCCACGTCGACCTGGTGGTCGAGGCGGTGGTCGAGAACCCCAGGGTCAAGGGAGCGGTGCTGGCCGAGGTGGAGGCCGCGGTAGGCGAGGAGACCATCCTGGCCTCCAACACCTCCACCATCTCCATCACTCGCCTGGCGGAGAGCCTCGAGCGCCCCGAGAACTTCTGCGGCATGCACTTCTTCAACCCGGTGCACCGCATGCCGCTGGTGGAGGTGATCCGTGGCGAGAAGACCGGGGACGCCGCCGTGGCGGCCACCGTGGCCTACGCCCGGGCCATGGGCAAGACCCCCATCGTGGTCAACGACTGCCCGGGGTTCCTGGTCAACCGCGTGCTCTTCCCCTACTTCGGCGGCTTCAGCCGGCTGATGGAGCAGGGTGCCGACTTCGCGCGCGTCGACAAGGTGATGGAGCGATTCGGCTGGCCCATGGGCCCCGCCTACCTGCTCGACGTGGTGGGCCTGGATACCGCGGTGCATGCCGGCGAGGTGATGGCCGAGGGCTTCCCCGAGCGCATGGGCAGCCTCGGGGGAGAGGGCGATAAGAGCGCCATCCAGGTGATGTTCGAGAGCGACCGCCTGGGGCAGAAGAACGCCAGGGGCTTCTACGCCTACGAGGAGGATCGCAAGGGCAAGCCCAGGAAGGTGCGTGACGAGGCCGCCATCGAGCTGGTCAAGGGCGTGGCCAGGGAGAGTCGCGAGTTCTCCGACGACGAGATCATCGCCCGCATGATGGTGCCGCTCTGCCTGGAGGCCGTGCGCTGCCTGGAGGACGGCATCGTCGCAAGCCCCGCCGAGGCCGACATGGCATTGATCTACGGCATCGGCTTCCCGCCGTTCCGCGGCGGCGCGCTGCGCTACATCGACGCCATGGGCGTGGGGGCCTTCGTCGCGCTGGCCGACGACTTGTCCAAGGAGCTGGGTGCCCTCTATGCGCCCACCGACAAGCTGCGCGAGATGGCCGCCGCCGGCGAGCGCTTCTACCCCGCCCCCGCCCAGGCCTGATCCACCACCACAACAGGAGAAGCAAGATGAGTCTGAATCCGAGAGATATCGTGGTGGTCGACTGCGTGCGCACCGCCATGGCCAAGGCCAAGAACGGCGCCTTCCGCCACGTGCGCGCCGAGAACCTCTCCGCCGCGGTGATGCAGTCGCTGTTCGACCGCAATCCCGGCCTCGATCCGGCCGAGGTGGACGACGTGATCTGGGGCTGCGTTAACCAGACCCTGGAGCAGTCCATGAACATCGCCCGCAACGCGGCGATCATGACCGGCATCCCGCGCAGCGTGCCGGCGCAGACGGTCAACCGCCTGTGCGGCTCCTCGATGAGCGCGCTGCACATCGCCGCCGCCAACATCAAGGCCGGCATGGGTGACCTCTACGTGATCGGTGGGGTCGAGCACATGGAGCACGTGCCCATGACCCACGGCGTCGACATCAACCCGGCGGCCAGCAAGCACGCCGCCAAGGCGGCGATGATGATGGGCCTCACCGCCGAGCTGCTGGGCAAGATGCACGGCATCTCCCGCGAGGAGCAGGACGCCTTCGGCGTGCGCTCCCACCAGCGCGCTCAGGCGGCCATGGAGCGCGGCGGCTTCGACCGCGAGATCATCGGCGTGGAGGGGCATGACGCCGAGGGGCGGCGGATCCTGGTGCAGCGCGACGAGGTGATCCGTGCCGACGCCAGCCTGGAGAGGATGGCCGAGCTCAAGCCGGTGTTCGACCCGCGCGGCGGCACCGTCACCGCCGGCACCTCCTCGGCGCTCTCCGTGGGCGCCTCCGGCATGGCGGTGATGAGCGCCGAGCGGGCCCAGGCGCTGGGTCTCGAGCCCATCGCCCGGGTGCTCTCCACCGGGGTGGCCGGCTGCGACGCCTCCATCATGGGCTATGGCCCGGTGCCGGCCTCGAAGAAGGCGCTCAAGGTCGCCGGCCTCACCGCCGACGACATCCAGACCGTGGAGCTCAACGAGGCCTTCGCTGCCCAGGCGTTGCCGGTGCTCAAGGACCTGGGCCTGCGCGACGCCATGGACGAGAAGGTCAACCTGCATGGCGGCGCCATCGCCCTGGGGCATCCGCTGGGGTGCTCCGGCGCGCGCATCTGCACCACCCTGCTCAACGTGATGCGCGAACGCGACACCACCCTGGGCCTGGCCACCATGTGCATCGGCATGGGCCAGGGCGTGGCGACGGTGTTCGAGCGGCTGAAGTAGGCGCTCACTCACGCCGTGACGACAGCGGCGGCGCCCTGCGAGGCGCCGCCGCTGTCGGTTGGGAAGAACGTCCAGGATGAAGGGGCTATTCCGCCTGGGCACTCTCGGTCACCGGGGCGTCCGACGTCTCCGCCGGGAGCCAGCCGCGTTCGCTATAGTAGCGCATCGCCCCCTCGTGGAGGGGAGCGCTCAGGCCGTCGCGGATCATCGCCTGGGGGGACAGCTCGGCCAGGGCGGGATGGGTCGACTGGAAGCGAGCAAAGTCGTCGAAGACGCTGGCCACCAGCCGGTAGACCAGTGCCGGGTCGGTCTGCTGGGTGGTGACCAGGGTGGCCCTGACCCCGAAGGTATTCACCGCCTCCTGCTCGGGGCCGTAGAGCCCGGCCGGGATCGAGGCGCGGGTGAAGTAGGGGAAGGCGTTGACCATCAGGTCGACGAAACTCCCCTCGACGTCGACGATCTCGGCATCGCACAGGCGGATCGCCTGGGCCACCGAGTCGTTGGGATGGCCTACGGTATAGACCATGGCGTCGATGTTGCCATGACACAGCTCCATGGCCTGCTGGTCGGCCGGCAGGTCATGAACCTGGCGGAAGTCGCTGCGCGTCCAGCCGCGGGCATCCATCAGGCGCAGCATGGTGCCACGCTGGCCCGAGCCGGGGTTGCCGATGTTGACCGAGCGGCGGTGCAGGTCCTCGAACCCCTTGATATCGGCGCGGCGCCGCACCACCAGGGTGAAGGGCTCGCTGTGCAGCGAGAAGATCGAGCGCAGCGAGGTGTCCGGCCCGGCCTCGCGGAACCCTTCGATGCCCTGCGCCGCGTACTGGTGCAGGTCGGACTGGGCCAGGGCGAACATCAGCTCGCCGCCCCGCAGGGCACGCAGGTTGGCGCTGGAGCCATCGCGCCATCGCTGGGTGTCGCCCGGCAGGGGGTGTCGAGGGCGCGGCAGAGGGCACGCCCCACCACATGGTAGACGCCGGCCGGGCTCGCCGTGGCGATGGTCAGTGGCGTCTCGGCGTTTGCCGCTAGCGGAAGGGAGAGCAGCAGGCTGGCCAGGGCGATGGCCAACCGTCGGGGTGTGATGTTCATGACTCACCTCGCAACAGTGAGTCGGCCAGAGGCACATCCGAACCAGGTGGGGTCAGGTAGAAGCCAGGCGGCGACTTCGTATCGCATCTGGTCGACAGGCTGGGTTGTTATCGTGTTGTGGTGTCGGCCAAGGGGTGTGGAACGGTCCCCTGGTGCCCTGCGTCTAGGGGGCTCCCTTGAGGTATAGCAGGCGGCAGGAGGGGAGAGGGCGTATTTCAACGAAGTTTAATCGCATAACCTTATAGCATTCCGGCCTCGAGCCCCGCGGCCAGGGTCATGGCGAGCTCCTCCACCTGCCCGGCGAACTCCTCCTGCCACTCGCCGCGCAGGATCAGCGGCGCCTGCACCCAGCGCCAGCGCAGGCCGGTGACGATGCCCTCCACGGCGCGGCGGGTGCCGGTGCCGTCGTGGCCGGCGCGCACATAGAGGGCGCAGGGGAGCCCCTGGCGTTCCTCGAGCACCGGGTAGTAGCTGCGGTCGAAGAAGTCCTTGAGGGCGCCGCTCATATAGCCCAGGTTCTCGGTGGTGCCCAGCAGGATGGCGTCGCAGCCGAGGACGTCGTCGGGCCCCGCCTCGAGTGGGGGCTTCACCACCACCTCGATGCCGTCGATCTCGGGGTGGCGTGCCCCGCGCTCGGCGGCCTCGCGCAGTCGCCGGGTGTTGGGGGAGGGGGCATGGGCGACGATCAGCAGACGCCTGGGCATATTGACAGCTCCTCGGTTGTTTCCCACGCTGAGTCGGCTCAGTTCCCGTTCTCAATCAGGAGGATCCACGATGGCCTTTGCCCTGTCGACCCTGCGCGTGACCAGTCCCGCCTTCGATGATGGTGCCGGCATCCCGGCGCGGTATACCGGCGAGGGGGATGACATCTCCCCGGCGATCGTCTGGCAGGACGCCCCAGAAGGTACCAAGGGCTTCGCCCTGATCTGCCACGACCCGGACGCCCCGCTGGTGCAGAACGGTACCTACGGGTTCGTGCACTGGGTGCTCTACAACATCCCGGCCTCCACCACCAGCCTCGAGGAGGCGAGCCGCGTGGGCACCAAGGGCAAGAACGACTTCGGCAAGCTGGGCTATGGCGGCCCCATGCCGCCCGAGGGCCATGACGTGCACCGCTACTACTTCTGGGTGCTGGCGCTGGACAAGCCAACCGATGACCTGCCCGAAGGGCTATCGCTGCGCGACCTGCTGATCAAGGTCGAGCCGCACCTGCTGGGCATGAACCGCCTGGTGGGCACCTACCGCCGCGGCTGATCCCGACCCCGCCAGTGGGCTCAACCCTGCCAGCAGAAAGACGCGCACCCCGGCATCATTTGATGCCGGGGTGCTCTGGTTGAAGGGGCGGCAGGATCGGTTGTGCCGCCGGAGATCGGGGGCGCGACCTATTCGCTCAGTGCCTCGAGCAGTACCTTGGCGACGGGCTCGGAGGAGGGTGGGTTCTGGCCGGTGATCAGGCGGCCGTCGCGGCAGGTATAGGGGGCGAAGTCGTCCGCCTTGGAGTAGTCCGCTCCGGCGGCCTTGAGGGCCTCCTCCACCAGCTGGGGCACCACCTCGGTGAGGCCCACGGCGTCCTCCTCGCCGTTGGTGAAGCCGGTGACCCGGCGGCCGCGCACCAGCGGCTGGCCCTCGGCGTCACGCGCCTTCAGCAGCACGATGGGTGCGTGGCACACCGCCGCCACCGGCTTCTGCTGGGCCCAGAAGGTCTCGATCAGGCGGATGGAGTCCGGGTCATCCACCAGGTCCCACAGCGGACCGTGGCCGCCGGGGTAGAAGATGGCGTCGAAGTTATCGGCGCTGACCTCGGCCAGGCGCCGGGTGCTGGCCAGCTGCTGCTGGGCCTCCGGGTCCTGCTTGAAGCGCCGGGTGGCCTCGGTCTGGCTCTCCTCGGCATCGCTCTTGGGATCCAGCGGCGGCTGGCCGCCCGCGGGGGAGGCCAGCACCACCTCGGCGCCGGCGTCGCGGCAAGCGTAGTAGGGCGCGGCCAGCTCCTCCAGCCAGAAGCCGGTGGGCTCGCCGGTATCCCCCAGGCGATCGTGCGAGGTCAAAACCATCAGGATACGCTGGCTCATGGAGCTCTCCTCTCGTTCAGGGGGTGTGACATCGAAATATTTGTACAGAACTATGACACAGATGCAGGCATTGGGGAATTGGGCAGGGCCTATCGCCGGAATGCAGTGCCTTCATCGCCCATCCCCTTGCGGATGGGCGATCGCGTCTCGGCCGCTGCACGTTTCGCACTGTCGGGGGGCTCAGGGGTATCCTGACCACAGTCTAGCCAGTCAGGGTAAGAACCCATGCAGCTGTCGGAGTTCGATGCACACCAGGCCGCCGAGGCCCAGGCGCTGAAGGGGCATGAGATGGCGTCCCTTGCCGGCGTGCCGCGTTGTGTCGCGGCCTTCGACGATCCCGCCTACTGGTGAGGCGCGCCCGCGATCGGTGAACCCGGGCGAAAGTGCCATGTCCGCCGTGGGAGGTCTGAAAGTAAGGAGCCTGCCCGATGTCCACGCTGCCGCTACTCAAGGTCTACTACGACGGCATCTGCCCCGGCTGCCGGCGGGATCGCGCCCGCTACGAGCGCTGGGCGGGGGAGGCCGGCCGCCAGGTGGCGTGGTGTGACGTGACCGAGCACCAGGCGTCGCTGCGCGAGAGGGGCGTCGACCCCCAGGCGGCGCTGCTCTCCCTGCATGTCGAGGAGGAGGGCGGGCGCATCCTGGAGGGTATCGACGCCTATATCCTGCTGATGCGCCGCGTGCCACGCCTCAGGCCGCTGGCCTGGCTGATCGGCCTGCCGGGGCTCAAGCCGCTGCTGCGCTGGTGCTACGACGGCTGGGTCAGGCGGCGCCTGGCGAGGCAGGGGCGCCTGCCCTGACCCGGACGCCTTACCCTTCGCCGCTCAGGGTGGCGACCAGCCGCCTGGGTCCGCCGTGATCGCGGTGCTCTCCCCCGAGGTAACCACGTATGACATACACCTTGACATGTAGAAAATATAATAATCCCAATGGGTTACGTCATCCCACCTATGTCAATGGATAGATCACCAAATCTAAGCAGCAACTTGACATACAGCGCTGCAGCTTGACACGGAAGGTCCATCATTTTTTCGCAAACTGTCATCATTTAAAATTGTTGGCAGATTCTTTATTTCCTGAGTCAAAGTTACTGGTCAATATTAAGTGCACTAAGAGCATAGGAGAACTCAGAATAAATTCTCTCAAAAGCTTCGGCTTCCTTAGTCATTGGGATGAAACAGGTTTTAATCACGTTGTACGCTTCATCTCTAGCTTGTTCATCAATATTGAACAGCTCCCTAATGACATTTCGAGCTAGGGCTTCAAAGTTTACATCGCGGTGACCTGCTCTAGTCATTGCTTCTTTGTATTCGCCCCACAAGCCCCAGTGCATCTCGCTTCTGCCGAGCAAAGGAGAAATCTCCGGTGGTTGACGCATAATCGCGTAAATATACCAAAGAGCAATCAGAGAACTGAGATCTTTTATAGGATGACGTATCAAAAAACCCTTAAATAAGCTTACTAACGTCATAGAGTGTACTTTCTTAATGCTTGAAGCTCGTTTCAGAATTCTAAATAAAAGGTCAAAACAAAACTCACTATCTCTATTTACTTCGAATAGCTTGTTGAAAATTGAAAAAAATCCGGTGTCGGTATACTCAACTCCATGAGTTTTTCCTAAGTAATAGTCAAACACGATGTGCAAGAAATCTAGCCGCATGCTTGGTTCGAAAAAACCTAAGTCACAGGCTTCTTTTGTTTTTTGGCAGAGCTGATCATTATTTAGAGCCCCTAAACCACCAAGCCACTCAATCACGTTGAAAGCATTACCGGATAAAAAATTTTCATCGTGCAGATGGATGTATTTTAGAAGATAAAGATCGTCAGAGATTAAAAGAGAGCCTCTTCCTGCCAGTGCTGTTATATATTGTTCTACAGTAGTGTTTCCTTCTGAAGGAATCAATTCTAATTTATCTAAATGCTTTTGTATGGAGTTTAATATTTTTTTAGGTACTAAGTTGAATGGCGTGCCGCCTAGTGGATGAGCCGATTGATTGATGTGTTCAAATACATCATTGGGTAGTGCGAATTTTGGAATGTTGTTAAGGAATATATCCAGCAATCCAAGCTCGCTGAGAGCTAGCAAGCTAGTTATTTCGAGAATAATGAAGTCTGATTTAAAGACAGCGTAGGAAAATTGATCTTTTGGCAGCTGATGAGCATGCTTGATTCTATATTCTATATGTTCATCAGGGTAGTTTAATGAGTAAACCCAAGTAGTGAAAACACTGTTTGTATCGCCTAAGAAATTGTGCAGCATACTGAATGGCACAGGAAGGGAGCCATTTCTAATAGCTTTCTTGTTATTTTCCCATTTCTTTAGTTGGTCTTCAGATATGCCGGCCAACTCGCGCATCGATTTCAAAATTGATTCTGCGCCTTCGTCCGGGTTGACAAAGCCCTGCCGCAAAATAGTTGACTCGGGAAAGGATTTGGTATATTTAGAAAGCCTTGATTGAAATTCCTTAATTCGTTCTTCATCTTCTTCATGCTTTGGAGAGGTCAGGAAGAACAACAAGTAGCTGCCTTCTTCCTCACAATCATTTCGATCTGCTAATTCGCCAAATCGGTCAATAGCAAGTTTTAACTCGTCGCTATAGCCCTCTCTGCTAGAATAAATAGAAATTAACAGTCTTAAAAAATGAATTTTTTCCTTTCTTTTTGAAGAGCTTGAAATAAGCTCTTTTGCAATTTCAATAATGTTTTCTGAGAGACCAAGCGATAAGCATAAGTTGATATAAAACAGTTGCTGTTCTTTAGTGGACTCAGCATTAGTTACAGCTTCTTTAATCGCATTGTATGCTGCGCCAACCTTCCCCTGATGTTGAAGTGAGGCAGCGAGGATGAGCTCCCACCTTGATGTGTCTATACCTTTATTAATGTGTTTATTGGCCAAAGACTGAGCGTCAGACCAGCGACCTGTAGTCAAAAATGCTTGTGCTAAATTCAAATAGTCAGGCTTTGAAAGCTCTCTTTTTTTCAATATCTCATCGCCCAATTCTATGACTTTCTGGGCAGACTTTACATCAGTAGCATCAAGGTACCTTATTAGCTGCTCTGCAATTAATAAAGGCCTTCCTAAAGTTATATGATTATCATATAACTCCTGCATGTATTTTTCTTTATTGTCTGGATCATAATTGCAAGATTTGGTAAAAGATTTTATTGCTAGAAGCGCCTCTCCATCTGGCATATCTTTGACGATTTTCTCATATTTTTCCGCTAGTTGACTATCAAACAATTCGTTAGCTATATCCGATGCTATACAGAAAATCACCCCTGTATGATTGTTTGGTGATGCAAGAAGTAATTCTTCATGGATTTTAACTAAATCAAGTGCTTTAGTTGTTTTCCCTAAATGATAATTAGATAAAATAAGTAAGCCGCAGTCATCAACATCGAACACATCAAGTTTTTCCACTAAATCGATGACGCGTTGGTACTCCATCTGGTTGAACAATACTCGGCTATAAGGACGTATCAAGTCAGGGTGAGCAGGGCGTTCAGATAAAATATTCTCAATATGAGCTGATAAATCAGCGATGGCATCGAAGTATCCATAAAGCAAAATACTAATATCAACTAAAATTAAAACATCGCCTGGATAACCTAGTTCTTTAGCTGCTTCCCAAGACTTTTTTGAAAAAATAAAGGCTTGGTGCATTAGCTCCAAGTCATAGCTGGTTTTACCATAGATAGGCAAAACCTCTTCGTGTAAGTTTTCTTCTTGAGCTGCTTTGTAAAAGTATCGCCTTGCACTTATGGAATTGAATAGAAATGTATCTCTTTCAGTGTCGAAATGTCGTTCGCTGTGCTGAGTTATAATTTTATCAAGCTCATCAACCATTCCGGAAATGGTGTAAACAACCATTTGCCCAATGATCTTGTCTGGATACTTCTCTTTAAGTAAGGATAAAGCTTCATCGGGCCTGCCAAGTAATGCAAGGCATTTGGCTTTGAGAATACACTTGTGATAGCTGTTATTGCTTAGTTCCGATAGTATGTCTTCAAGATCCTGATGGGCAGGAAAATCATTGGCTTTAAGTTTGGATTCTAAATAGCCTAAATGATAGCGATCTTTTTGGTCAGCATTATTGGCTAGTCTAAAATTTTCTTCTGCAAGAGTTTGTTTCCCTTCAAGATTATATAGATTTGCCCATTGGAAATGGAATTCAGCTAGTTCGTTTTTGGTAAACGAATCTTTTCTATTTTCTAAGCCTTCTAGTATGCGCTTTGCTAAAGCTAGCTTATTTGCAGATAAGCTTTCTGAGCAGCGCTTTAATTCATTGGCGATAGTGCCATTAGGATTATCGAGCCAAGGCGCATCACCTATATCTTCGATACTTTTAAGTAGTACAGGCTTAGCAACTATAGCCTTAGCTATAGTGCTGATCCCTTCAGTAACGGGTTTGTTGTAAGATTCAATTCCCTTTTTTAGATCAGCAACGGCAAATTTTTCAGAAATCCTGGTTGAATAAAATTCATATATATCTAGAGTTGTATCGAGCACTTGGGTTGTTGGAATCTTAATAGAGATGTTGTTTTGACTCTCTAATTTATCTTTGTTGTCTGAAAACCACTTCTCTTCCAGCCAAAAGTAATATATTGGACACTCTGACAATCTATCTGAACTTTCTGAAAGATCTACAACAGCAACCATCACCAAGGGCTCCATCTGATGATAGTATTTTAAAGTTGAGACCTTGAATTCGTAGCTTATATACTCCTTGTCAGCACTGTATGAAGGAGTTGTTGTTCCTTTTAGTTGTAGGTAAAAGCTAAAAGAAACGAAGTTATCACTAGACTTTAACTGAATGAGATAATCAATGCCGAAGTCAGAATCGCCATCGAGCTCTTTCTCAATCCATGACGTTGGCAGCTTGACTCCCAATGCTCGCCCTGCTAATCGACCAATTTCTTGGCTGTGGTTATCCTTCGGTAATTTCGTCATATTTAGGATCCCTTGTGAGCAATAAATGCATTCCCCGCGCGCCTTGCGCTCCTGGGGCAGCAGGGCGGCGTGGATCAGGGCGTTGACCGGGGTGGCCACCCCGGCCTCGCGGCCCAGGCGCACCACGGCGCCGTTCTGGGATTCGAGTTCCGAGGGGCGGCCGGCCATGATGTCGCGCTGCATGGAGGCGGTGCTGGCCTCGGGCAGGGCATCGATGAAGCCCATCGCGCGGGTCTCGGCGTCCGCGGGCAGGGCGGTGCCGCGTGCCCTGGCCACCGCCGCGATCTCTGCCAGGATCGCCTCGATCAGCTCGCGGGTCTCGGGCAGGCGGCGGGTCACCCCGATGGGGGCGCGGGTGAGGGCGCCGATGCCGCTCATGGCGCAGATGAACAGGAACTTGCTCCATACCGCGGCCTGAATGTCGTCGGGGATCTCGGCGGTGACGCCATGGGCCGCGTCGAAGGCGGCCTTGAGGCGCTCGGTGCGCCGGCTCCTGCGGTTGTCACGCTCGCCGAAGCGCACGAAGGGTGAGACGCCGGCATGCTTGATGTGCCCGGGCGCTGCCTTCCAGGCCAGGATCCCGCACAGGCCCTCCAGCACGCTCTCCTCGCCCAGCGCCTTCGCCAGGAGGTCGGCGGCCTCGACCCCGTTCTCCAATGGCACCACCAGGGTCTCGGGCCCCACCAGGGGACGGATCGCCTCGGCGGCATCAATCACCTGCCACGCCTTGACCGCCACGATGACGGCATCCACCACGCCGACCTCGCATGGATCGTCGCTGGCCTTCACCGTGCCCAGGTGCAGGTCGCCCTCGATGCTCGAGACCTTGAGGCCGTCACGCCGCATCGCCGCCAGGTGCTCGCCGCGGGCGATGAAGGTGACCTCGTGACCGGCCTCGGCCAGGCGCGCGCCGAAGTAGCCGCCCACGCCGCCGCTGCCCATGATCGCGAACCGCATCCCGCTCTCCTTGTGCCGATGTATCGGAAGAGCCTACACCGTCGCGGCGATGTGGGCACGGCGGACGGCCTTATCGTTCGCGGCGCGCCGACCAGTGGCGCTGCATCTCCAGGAAGGTCAGCGATGCCGACCAGGTGATCAGCATGAAGCCGAGCAGCGCCTCGCTGCCGGTGATGAAGCGGGTCGGGCCGGTGGGGACGAGGTCGCCGTAGCCCAGGGTGGTATAGGTGATGGCAGAGAAGTAGACGAAGTCGAGGAACTGCAGGGTGGCGAGCCCATCGAGGCTGCCGGCCAGCGGATGTTCGGCGAGCAGCGCCATGCCGAGGGCGAACACCCAGATCTCCGCCACGTGGGTCGCGAAGAGGACGAAGCTGAGCATCAGGAAGCGCCGGCGAAGGGTGCCGTGGGCACGCTCCAGCCCCCGCCACAGTCGCATCGAGACCTCGTAGTGCAGCAGGATGCAGACTGCCACGGCGATCAGGGTCACGACCACCGCCCACAGGTGGCCGGCATCAAGCTGGGCATCGAACACGGGTGGACCTCCACGGGGGGGAGGGATCAGCCTAGCGTGATCGGTGGGGCGACGTTAAGCCCCACGCGACGCCATGACGCCTCGTCGCGGCGGCTGGTAGGATGCTGCTAACGATCACTCCATGATGGCCAGGCCCTTGCCCCGGCCGCCATGCCTGCCTGGATGTCGCCATGAAGACGAGCTCCCCCGCGGTGGCACCGCTGGACGATACCCTCTCGCCGCTGGCGCTCAAGCGCGTCGGCATCGATACCTACCGGGAGAACGTGGCCTACCTGCACCGTGACTGCCACCTCTACCGCGCCGAGGGCTTCCAGGCGCTCTCCAAGGTGGAGGTGCGCGCCAATGGCCAGCGCATCCTCGCCAGCCTCAACGTGGTCGACGACCCCGGCATCGTCGACTGCCAGCAGCTCGGCCTCTCCGAGGATGCCTTCGTCTCGCTGGGACTGGAGGAGGGGCGCCCGGTGAGCGTCTCCCAGGCGGAGCCGCCGGCCTCGATCCCTGCCCTGCACCGCAAGATCCGTGGCGAGCGCCTCGAGCGCGACGACTACCGGGCGATCATCCAGGACATCGCCGAGCTGCGTTACTCGAAGATCGAGCTGACCGCCTTCGTGGTGGCCTGCGACCTCGCCGAGCTGGACCGCGAGGAGATCTTCTACCTCAGCGATGCCATGTGCCGGGTGGGGCGGCGTCTCGACTGGCACGAGCACCCGGTGGTGGACAAGCACTGCATCGGCGGCATCCCCGGCAACCGCACCTCGATGCTGGTGGTACCCATCGTCGCCGCCCATGGCCTGCTCTGCCCCAAGACCTCGTCGCGGGCCATCACCTCGCCCTCGGGCACCGCCGACACCATGGAGGTGCTGGCCGACGTCGACCTGCCCTTCGATGCCCTGGGCGAAATCGTGCGCACCCACCGCGGCTGCCTCGCCTGGGGCGGTACCAGCCAGCTGTCTCCGGCCGACGACGTGCTGATCTCGGTGGAGCGCCCGCTCTCCATCGACTCGCCCGGGCAGATGGTCGCCTCGATCCTTTCCAAGAAGGTCGCCGCCGGCTCCACCCACCTGCTGCTGGACATTCCCGTGGGCCCCCACGCCAAGGTGCGTTCCATGCCCGAGGCGCGGCAGCTGCGCAAGCTGTTCGAGTTCGTGGCGGGGCGCATGGGCTTGACCCTGGACGTGGTGATCACCGACGGCAGCCAGCCCGTCGGCCGCGGCATCGGGCCCGTGCTGGAGGCCCGCGACGTGATGCAGGTGCTCGGCAACCACCCGGAGGCGCCCATGGACCTGCGCCAGAAGTCGCTGCGCCTGGCCGGGCGGATCCTGGAGTTCGACCCCGACGTGCGCGGTGGCGACGGCTTCGGCATCGCCCGGGATATCCTCGATTCCGGCCGCGCCCTGGAGAAGATGCAGGCGATCATCGCGGCTCAGGGCGCCCGCGATTTCGACCCGGAGGCGCCGCCGCTGGCGCCGCACCGCTTCGAGGTGGTGGCGCCCCGGGACGGCGTGGTGGTGGGCATCGACAACCTCAAGCTGGCGCGTATCGCCAGGCTGGCCGGGGCGCCCAAGGCCCTCGGGGCAGGGGTCGACATGGCCGCCCGGCTGGGCGACGAGGTCAGGGCCGGCCAGACGCTGTATACCGTCTATGCCGCCTACCGCAACGAGCTGTCGCTGGCCCACCAGTCCAGCGAGCGCGACAGCGGCGTGACCCTGGGCCAGCGCGACGAGCTGACCCACCTGAACGTGGAGATGTGACCCCGTGAGACGTGACAAGGAACGTGCCCTGCTCTACTTCGTCGACGAGGCCGCCACCGCCCGGCGCCTGGCGGATGCCGCCGGCATGGAAGCGCTGGCCGTCGAGCGCCACCGCTTCCCCGATGACGAGCTCAAGCTGACCCTGCCCTTCACCGAGGCGGGCGCCGTGCCCGAGCGCCTGGTGATCTACCGCAGCCTCGACCGCCCCAACGACAAGCTGGTGGAGCTGCTGCTGCTGGCGCGTCATGCCCGCCGCCAGGGCGTGAAGCACCTGGTGCTGGTGGCGCCCTACCTCGCCTACATGCGCCAGGACATCGCCTTCCATCCCGGCGAGGTCGTCAGCCAGACCATCGTCGGCGGCTTCCTGGCCGAGCTGTTCGACGCCGTGATCAGCGTGGATCCCCACCTGCACCGCATCGAGCGCCTCGACCAGGCGATCCCCCTGGCGCACGCCATCGCGCTCTCCGGCGCGCCGCGCCTGGCCGAGCTGATCGCCGAGAGGCGCCCCGGGGCCCTGCTGCTGGGGCCGGACGAGGAGGCGCGGCAGTGGGTGGCCCAGGCCGCCGCCGCCATCGGGGGTGACTTCGGGGTGTGCCGCAAGGAGCGACGCGGCGATCGCGACGTGACCATCCAGTTGCCCGAGTTGCCCGTGGCGGGCCGCGAGGTGGTGCTGATGGACGACGTGGCGAGCTCCGGGCATACCGTGGCCCGCGCCACCGAGGCGCTGCTGGCCGCCGGGGCGGTGTCGGTGGACGTGGCCCTGACCCATGCGCTGTTCGCCGGGGATGCCCTGGCGGTGATCCGCGCGGCGGGGGTGGGGGAGGTGTGGAGCACCGACTGCATCGCCCACGAGAGCAACGCCATCGCCATGGCGCCGGTGCTGGCCGAGGCGCTGGCCGACCTGCGGCCGGACTGAGCGGCCGGCCAGGGACGCTCTGCCCATGCGACCAACGGCAGGCGCCGCCCCGATCGGGGCGGCGCCTGGTATTGCCGTGCCGTCGAGACGCTCAGGCGAAGGCGGGGCGGGGCATGAAGGCCTTGAGGCTCTCCAGGCTCAGCACCTGGCGGCCGTTCTCGGGCTGGTCGGTCTGGAAGCCGATGTCGAAGCCCTTTTCCGCCAGCCTCTCCTGCCAGAACTCCCGGGTGGCCAGCGCCTCGGCCTCGCCGGCGCTGGCCGCATGGAAGATGCCGCCGCCGAGGTGCTGTTCCTGACCGCGGGGATGGATGGCGTAGACGTCGACGAGGAAGGCTTGCATGACGCTCTCACTGGCTGGTGACTGTGGGGTCATGGTAGCCCCGGTGGCGGGCCGGCGGGAGCGAAACCGGATTCCGTTGTGTTACCCCCCATGACGCCGCGGCATCATTCCGCCGCGGCATGAGGGATGCCGCCAACGACAGGCCCCGCACGCCAGGCATGCGGGGCCCTTATCTCGGCAGTCGTCGTTCGGCCCTGCTGGCGCCGGCTTACGACGCCGCTTCCCCGGGTGTCTCGGGCTTGTCGCTGCCCTGGTGGCCAAGTGCGCCGGCCTCGTCCAGCCGTGGATGGTGGTCGAGGAACTCGCGGTGCGGGTCGGGCAGGGCGTCCAGGGCCTGGACGCTGCGAGTGATGGCGTGGATCGCCGCCATCACGTCGCGGGTGTTGCCGCTCTCCGAGATGGTGTGCATGTTGCGGATCGGGAAGCCGATGGAGGTGGCCACGCAGTCCACCGACGCGAGCACCCCGGCCATGCCATCGGTGCCGGTGTCCACGCCGACGATGTCGCGCTGCATGGGGATCCCGTGCTCCCGGGCGGTGCTCTCGATCAGGCGGTTGAGCTGTTCGCTGGCGATGGAGCCCACCGACATGGTGAAGCCCTTGCCCATCTCCAGCGGCTGCATGCGCCGGTCGCCGATGCCCGGGGCGGCCACGTAGTCATGGTTGACGTCCACCGCGATGATGGCATCCGGCTCGAGCTCGCCGGCCAGCACCCGGCTGCCGAAGCGGCCGATCTCCTCGTAGCTGGCGATGGCGAACATCACCCGCACCTGCTGGGTGCCGCCCGCCTCGGCGATCAGGCGCGCCACCTCGGCGGTGACGAAGCAGCCCAGACCGTTGTCGAGGTAGGCGCCGTAGAAGGTGTCCGGGCTGAAGCCGTGGCGGATGGGGCGATCGAGCAGGATGCTGTCGCCGGGGCGTACTCCCAGGTTCTGGACCTGCTGCTTCTTGTTCTCGCCGTGGATCTGCAGGTCGAGGTAGAGCTGCTCCTTCTTGATGCCCTTGTCGCCCGAGCGCTGGGCGGGGTCGGAGAAGTGGATGGCGCCCAGCGCCTCCACGGTGCCGCCCTCGATGCGACGGTAGCGGCCTGGCGCCTCGGGGTCCTCGCTGAACAGCGTGACCTCGTGCCCGATCAGCACGTTGGGCAGGAAGGAGTCGCTGTTGATCCAGATCTTGCCGTCCTCGCCGATGGAGCGCACCTGCATGCGGATCTTGTCGGCGTGGCCGATGATCATCACCTTGAACAGGTCGTCGCGGCCCGGGTGAGTGTCGAGCACCACCCCGGCGTGACCCTTGAACTGGTGCAGCTTCCAGCCCGCGGGAGCGAAGCGTTCGAAGTGGGGCTTGAGCACGCCATAGGTCATGGCGGCCTCGAGGCCCACGGGGCTCGGGGCGGCGAGGATCTCGCGCATCAGCTCGAACTGGGCCTCGGACATCGGGGCGGTCCAGGGGGTATCGCGCATTCGGGCGTTCTCCGTGTTCCGAGAGTGAAACAGCGCCTTGAGGTAAATGGCGCCGAAAGGGAAATAATGCCGAAGGGAAGATGTCGGCGTCAGCTTATCATGCCCGGGACACCCTGCCGCAGTGGCTGCCCAGCGGGCCCTGGATCTGCCAAGCTGGGAGACACCGGGTCGAGGGACAGGCGAGGAGGGCCGAGATGGCACGACACAAGCGTCAGGCGCTGGAAGCGGAGCACCACCCCGAGGCGATCCGTCGCCGCCTCAACGGCGGCAGCGGCGGGCAGAGCCTGCCCGATGCGATCCTGGGTGGCATCGACGGCTGCGTGACCACCTTCGCCGTGGTCTCGGGGGCCTTCGGGGCGGGCTTCTCGGCCACCGTGGCGCTGGTGCTGGGGTTCGCCAACCTGCTGGCCGACGGTTTCAGCATGGCGATCAGCAACTACGAGGCGATCAAGGCCCAGCGCGAGCACGTCGACGGGGTGCGTCGCGACGAGCACCACCATATCGACGTGATCCCCGACGGCGAGCGTGAGGAGATTCGCCAGATCTTTCTCGCCAAGGGCTTCTCGGGTGCGATCCTCGAGCGGGTGGTGGAGACCATCTGCAGCGATCGCGAGCTGTGGGTGGAGACCATGCTGCGCGAGGAGCACGGCCTGCAGACCGAGGGCCTCAGTCCCCTGCGCTCTGGGCTTACGACCTTCGCCGCCTTCCTGGCAGTAGGGGCGATGCCGCTTGTGCCCTACGCGGTGCCGGGGCTCGCCACCGATACCCAGTTCCTGGCCAGCCTCGGGCTTGCCGGGCTGATGTTCTTCCTGATCGGCATGGGCAAGAGCCTCGTCTACCACCAACCGGTGCTCGCCTCCGGGGTGCGCACCCTGCTGATGGGAGGCGCCGCGGCGGGGCTCGCCTACCTCACCGGCCACCTGGCCCAGGCGCTGTTCGGCGTCAGCATGTAGACCCTTGACGCGCATCAAGGCGAAACGCCGGCGCTGGGCTAGCCTGCTAGAGGCGGCCAGGCCGCCGGGTCGTCTTGCCGTCGGTGAGGCGACTCCCTTCCCAGCGTATTGTCAGGCGTGAGGAGACCAACGTCATGGCCAAGAAGTCCAAAGAAGCCGCTCCCGCCACCCAGGCGCCGGAGTCACGGGGCGTCAGCCCCTTCCATGAGTTCGACCGTTTCTTCGACAGCGTCTTCGACCGCGGCTGGATGCCGATGCTGCGTCGTGACCACCCGCTGTGGGAGCGTTTCGCCGCCTTCGAAAAGGGCATGCCCAAGGTCGACGTGATCGAGCGCGATGCCGAGGTGGTGGTGCGCGCCGAGGTGCCCGGCTTCGAGCGCGAGGACCTCGAGGTGTCGGTCACCGACCGCAGCGTCACCGTCAAGGGGGAACACCGTCAGGAGAAGAAAGAGGAGGAGGGCGAGTACTTCCGCTCGGAGATCACCTCCGGTTCCTTCAGCCGCACCGTGGCGCTGCCCGGCGACATCGATGCCGACAAGGCCGAGGCGAGCTTCAAGAACGGCATCCTCGAGCTGACCCTGCCCAAGCGCAACAAGGCCAACCGCCGCAAGGTGGAGGTCAAGTGAACGACGCCCCCGGCCGCTGGTCGGGGACGTCAAGGCTCAGGCGCTGTGGGCCACTGGTTCGGCACGAATGTGCAGGTGCACCGCGCAGGCCACCCGCAGCATGGAGGCGAGGTTGGGCACTGTGCCCTTGGTAGCCAATACCTCACCATAGAGTTCGCTGATGAACTGTCCGGTAGACAGGCGCTGGTCGTGAGCCAGTTGGTCGAGGATCTCCCAGAACTCGTTTTCTAGCCGGACGCTGGTCACGCTTCCCTGAAGACGCATCGAGCGGGTGGTGCACTCGTAGCGCTCCGGCTCGGTGGATGCATAGACGTGGCACATGGATTCTCTCTTTTATTCATTTTTTTCACAGACATTGGCCACGCACCGGCACCCTGCCGAGATGGCCTCATTCCGACATTGCCGCCTGTTGTAGCCCTTTAGCATTAGACCATCGTCGATGTAGTACCCCGCTGTTACCCGGCGAAGCATTGCTGGCCATATGCTTTCCTTGGGTGTCCGCTTCCGCTGGTCACCCCATGACAACAAGAGTCGGTGCTCGATTCCTGCAATCGTCGTGCCCTAACCTGGAGAGGTCAGCCATGAGTTCACCCACCCTGTCGCGCCGCGTCTTCCTCAAGGGAAGCGGTGGCGTTCTGGCCGGCACCCTGGCCTTCGCCGCCGGGCCCATCTCGCTTCTTGCCCCTTCGCGAAGCTGGGCCATGCCACTCGATACCCTCAGCACTCGCCAGGGAGAGGTGCTGTTGGGGGTCGCCAAGCAGATGTTCCCCCATCCGGGCCTGGAGGATGCTGTCTACGCCCACGTGGTGAAGAGTCTCGATCGTAAGTCGGCCGATGGTTTGATGCTCGGCATCCTCCACGATGGCATCGTCGAGCTCGACCGGTCTGCCGGGGGAGACTGGCTGGCTCTGAATGATGCCGCGCGACTCGAGCACCTGGCCCCCTTGGCCGGTACACCCTTCTTCGAGACCATCCGTGGCGATGCCGTGGTTTCCCTCTACGACAATCCCCTGGCTTTCGCCCACTTCGGTTATCAGGGGGCCGAGGGCGATGGTGGCTACCTGACCAAAGGGTTCAATGATCTCACCTGGCTGCCTGATCCACCGCAGCCCCAGGGTGGCTATCTGCCCTTCGAGGAACCCACGGCCTGACGCGGACCAGAACAACAACGCATGTGGAGACGCCAAGATGGCAATGACCGAAAACCAGAAGATCTTTGCCCATGACGATGACAGCGTCGTTGTCGTGATCGGGTCCGGGGCTGGGGGGGGCACCCTGGCCAACGAACTGGCTCAGCAGGGCATCAATGTGGTGGTCTTGGAGGCGGGCGCCCTGCACACCACGGCCGACTTCCTGGCCGACGAGTGGGCTTCCTTTGCTCAGCTCGCATGGCTCGACACCCGCACCACCTCCGGCAGTTGGCGACTCGCCAGGGACTTTCCGAACCTGCCTGCCTGGATCGTCAAGGCAGTGGGTGGGACCACGGTTCACTGGGCAGGCGCCAGCTTGCGCTTCCAGCCTCATGAATTTGCGGCTCTCTCGACCTATGGGGACGTCGCGGGGGCCAACCTGCTCGACTGGCCACTCACCTACGACGACCTGGCACCCTATTATGACCGTGCTGAACAGCGCATGGGGGTGACCCGCACCAACGACAACAAGGGGCTGCCTGGCAACAACAACTTCAAGGTGATGTACAACGGAGCGAAGAACCTAGGCTACTCATGCAACACCGGGCACATGGCCATCAACAGCGCGCCCCGCGATGGACGTGCTGCCTGCCAACAGCGAGGCTTCTGTTTCCAGGGCTGCAAGACCGGCGCCAAGTGGTCGACTCTCTATACCGAACTGCCAGAAGGGATTGCGACCGGCCACCTGGAGCTTCGCCCCGAGTCCCATGTGGCACGCATCGAGCACGATGATAGCGGCAAGGTCACGGCGGTGGTCTACTTCGATGCCGACGGCAACGAGCAGCGGCAGAAGGCGCGGTTGGTGGCAGTGGCCGGCAACTCCATCGAAACGCCGCGCCTGCTGCTCAACTCGGCGAGCACGATGTTCCCCGAGGGACTTGCCAACGGCTCCGGCCAGGTGGGACGCAACTACATGCGCCACATGACCGGATCGGTCTACGCCACCTTCGACGAGCCCGTGCACATGTATCGCGGTACCACCATGGCCGGCATCATCGCCGATGAGTCACGACACGATCCTGAGCGGGGATTCGTGGGCGGCTACGAAATGGAAACACTGTCGCTGGGCCTGCCCTTCATGGCCGCCTTCCTCGACCCCGGTGCCTGGGGACCGCGCTTCACCGGCGCGCTCGACCAGTATGAGAACATGGCCGGCATGTGGCTGGTAGGTGAGGACCTGCCTCAGGAGAGCAACCGCGTAACCCTAAACTCTGACGTCACAGACCGCTACGGCCTTCCGGTGGCCAACGTACATTACGACGATCATCCCAATGACATTGCCATGCGCGAGCACGGCTACCGCCAGGGGGCCGAGCTATACCGCTCGGTGGGGGCTCGGGACATCTACGAGGTGCCACCTTACCCCTCGACCCATAACCTGGGCACCTGCCGGATGAGCGAGCGCCCCGAGGACGGCGTCTGCAACGGATTTGGACAGGCTCACGAGATCCCCAATCTGTTCATATCGGACGGCAGTCAGTTCACCACCTCGGCGGCGGAGAACCCCACCCTGACTATTGTCTCCCTGGCGATCCGTCAGGCGGAGTATATCGGGGAGCTGATGCAGCGCGGCGCTGTCTGACCCCTTCGCCCCCGGCCGAGGCCGGAGGCGCCTTTTCGCAGAATGCTTCCTATTGGCAGCACGATTTCGAGCTACACGGCAAGGAGATTCCATGAGTTTCACCGGTGAACAATACCCCGGAGTCAAGGCCCCCACCTCCGACTCCGATGGCTTCCGCCTCAACCACACCATGCTCAGGGTCAAGGACCCCGAGAAGGCGCTCGCTTTCTACACTCGGGTGTTCGGCATGCGCGTCATGCGTCGCCTCGACTTCGAGGAGATGCAATTCTCGCTCTACTTCCTGGCCCGTCCGGAGGCCGGCGAGGCGGTACCGGAGGAGAGCGGCGAGCGTACCGTCTGGACCTTCAGTCAGCGTGGCCTGCTGGAGTTGACCCACAACTGGGGCACCGAGAATCAGGAGGGGCGCATCTATCACGATGGCAATGCCGAGCCTCAGGGCTTCGGCCACATCTGCTTCAGCGTTCCGGACCTCGAGGCCGCCGAGGCGTGGTTCGACGCCAACGATGTCGAGTTCGTCAAGCGCTCCGACCAGGGCAAGATGAAGAACGTGGTCTTCGTGAAGGACGCCGACGGCTACTGGATCGAGGTGGTCCAGGCGGATCGCCTGGCGGCCTTGGGCGACTGATGGTGCTGGCTGCGCTTTCGTCGGCTCGTCAATCGACCGCCAGGCAGCGCGGCAGGCTGTCGTGCAGGGTGCGGGGCACGATGCCGAGGTCGGCGAAGCCGCCGGCGTCCGGGTCGGCCAGGTTGTCGCGCTGCATCAGCCACACCTGGTCGCGGGTCAGTGGCGGCGATGGCAGCGGCGCGAGCAGCAGTGCGGCGAGGTGCCAGGCGAGGAAGGGGAGCGGCACCAGCCGCGGGTGGCGGCCGAGCTGGGCGGCCACCCGTTCCACCAGTGCACGGTAGTCGAGGCGCTCTGGGCCGCCCAACTCGAAGAGCCGACGTTCCACTGGGCGAGCCCCGCTCAGGCGCACCGCGGCCCGCGCCACGTCGTCCACGTGCACCGGCTCAAGCCGCGTGGTGCCACGGCCGAACAGCGGCACCAGCGGCAGGCGCACCAGGCGGGCGAGGTTGGCCAGCAGGGCGTCGTCGGGGCCGAACAGCACCCCGGGGCGCAGCAGGATTGCCTTGGGCAGCGCGTCGAGCACAGCCTCCTCGCCGGCGGCCCGGGCGCGCACATAGGCGGAGGGGGAGTCGGCATCGGTGCCGATGCCCGAGACGTGCACCAGCCGCGTGATGCCCGCCTCCCGGGCGAGCCTCGCCACCCGGCCGGCCCCCGTCACATGGATCGCCTCGAAGGTCAGGCCCGCCCGGCGCCGCTCCACATAGAGACTCACCGCATTGACCGCCGCCTCGCTGCCCGCCAGGGCGGCGGCGACCTGGCGCTCGTCGCGGAGGTCGCAGGCCACCGCCTCGAGGCGATCCCCGGGCTCGCGCCACTCGGGCAGGCGCGGGTGGCGTGCGGCGATGCGCACCGCCCGGCCCGCCTCCACCAGCTCGCGCACGATGGCGCGGCCGAGGAAGCCGGTGCCGCCGAAGACCGTGGTCGGGCCCTGCTGCATGCTGCGTCCTTCTCTTCGCGGGAGCCCTCATCCTGCCAGGCCGTGCCGCGGCCGTCATGTGCCGGCTGGAGGCGGGAGGCCTTGCGGTGTAGGCTTGGCGGCCTTCCCGCCACCTGCCCGGAGCCCGCCATGAGCGACCTGCCCGCCTGTCCCGCCTGTTCCTCCCCCTATACCTACGAGGACGGCATCCAGTACGTCTGCCCCGAATGCGGCCACGAGTGGTCCGGCGAGGAGGGCGCCGCGGAGTCCGAGGAGGCGAGCCAGGTGCGCGATGCCAACGGCAACCTTCTGGCCGATGGCGACAGCGTCACGGTGATCAAGGACCTCAAGGTCAAGGGCTCCTCCCAGGTGGTCAAGGTCGGCACCCGGGTCAAGAACATCCGCCTGGTGGAGGGTGATCACGACATCGACTGCAAGGTCGACGGCATCGGCCCGATGAAGCTCAAGTCCTGCTTCGTCAAGAAGGCGTAGCATGCCACGGGGCGCGCCGAGGGGGCGCCCTGATAGAAGACGTCAATGATAACGATTGTCGTTATTGTCGCTAACGCCGCCCATCGTGTCGCTATCATGTCCCCCGCACGCCGCTTGCCATCGGCAGGCTTCACATCGGCGTTATACAGGACTAAAATGGTCCGCAATCGAGGCGCGGCATGCCGCCGGGCCACACGCCAACAGGAGGCTCGTCATGCTCAAGCTCTCGCGGCTGACCGACTACGCCGCCGTGGTGATGGCCCAGATCGCCCGTCATCCCGAGCAGCCCCTGGCGGCCGCCGAGCTCGCCGAGGCGGTCCAGCTGCCGCACCCCACGGTGAGCAAGACGCTCAAGATGCTGGTGAAGGCGGGGCTGCTGGAGTCGCGGCGCGGCGCCCAGGGCGGCTACTCCCTGGCGCGGCCCGCGGATGCCATCAGCGCCATCGACATCATCACCGCCATCGAGGGGCCGGTGGCGATGACCGAATGCAGTCACGCCGAGGGCGACTGTGACCTGGCGGCCACCTGCGGCGTGGCCGACAACTGGCAGCGGGTCTCGCTGGGTGTGCGCACCCTGCTCGGCAGCGTGACCCTGGCCCACCTGGCCAGCCCGACGCCCATCAAGCTGCCGGTGCAGCTGCCCATCCAGAGCGTGAGCCTGGCCGCCGACACGGCCTGAGCCACCCAAGATTCATCGGATTCACACGGCGAGCCCGTCTCGCCGGCCCAACCGCCCGGGAGGGGGAGAGACCATGGCTAGTGAGGAAATGGAACAGCTTGTCCGTCGCGACTACAAGGAAGGCTTCGTGACCGACATCGAGAGCGACACGTTGCCGCCCGGCCTCGACGAGGACACCATCGCCTTCATCTCGAAGAAGAAGGGCGAGCCCGAGTGGATGCTGGAGTGGCGCCTCAAGGCCTACCGCGCCTGGCTGAAGATGACGCCGCCCTCCTGGGCGCACCTGGACTATCCGCCCATCGACTACCAGGCCATCTCCTACTTCAGCGCCCCCAAGCGCCCCGAGGATCGCCCCCAGAGCCTCGACGAGGTGGACCCCAAGCTGCTGGAGACCTACGAGAAGCTGGGCATCCCGCTGCACGAGCGGGCCGCCCTGGCCGGCGTGGCGGTGGACGCGGTGTTCGACTCCGTCTCGGTGGCCACCACCTTCAAGGAGAAGCTGGCCGAGGCCGGGGTGATCTTCTGCTCCATCTCCGAGGCGGTGAAGGAGTACCCGGAGCTGGTCAAGCAGTACCTGGGCAGCGTGGTGCCCCAGACCGACAACTACTTCGCCGCCCTCAACTCGGCGGTGTTTACCGATGGCTCCTTCGTGTTCGTGCCCAAGGGCGTGACCTGCCCCATGGAGCTCTCCACCTACTTCCGCATCAACGCCGAGAACACCGGCCAGTTCGAGCGCACCCTGATCGTCTGCGAGGAGGGCGCCCAGGTCTCCTACCTGGAGGGCTGCACCGCGCCGATGCGCGACGAGAACCAGCTCCACGCCGCGGTGGTCGAGCTGGTGGCCCTGGATGATGCCTATATCAAGTACTCCACGGTGCAGAACTGGTACCCCGGCGACGAGGATGGCAAGGGCGGCATCTACAACTTCGTCACCAAGCGCGGCGACTGCCGCGGCGACCGCTCGCGGATCAGCTGGACCCAGGTGGAGACCGGCTCCGCCATCACCTGGAAGTACCCCTCCTGCGTGCTGCGCGGCCGCGAGAGCAAGGGCGAGTTCTACTCGGTGGCGGTGACCAACGGCCGCCAGCAGGCCGATACCGGCACCAAGATGATCCATATCGGCGAGGGCACCCGCTCCACCATCGTCTCCAAGGGCATCTCCGCCGGCCGCAGCAACCAGTCCTACCGCGGCCTGGTCAAGATCGGTCCGCGGGCCAAGGGGGCGCGCAACTTCACCCAGTGCGACTCTCTGCTGATCGGCGACAAGTGCGGTGCCCACACCTTCCCCTACCAGGAGATCGGCAATAGCACCGCCACCGTGGAGCACGAGGCCACCACCTCCAAGATCGGCGAGGACCAGCTCTTCTACTGCCAGAGCCGCGGCATCTCCGAGGAGGACGCGGTGAGCATGATCGTCAACGGCTTCTGCAAGGACGTCTTCCAGGAGCTGCCCATGGAGTTCGCCGTCGAGGCCGAGGCGCTGCTCAGCGTGACCCTCGAGGGCTCCGTGGGCTGAGTCGCCACCCAGGCAATGAATTCACCGTGCCGGGCCGCGGCGGCGGCCCGCCCGAATCGAAAAGGTAATCACGATGCTCGAAGTCAAGGATCTGCACGTCACGGTCGAGGGCAAGGAAATCCTCAAGGGCCTCTCCCTGACCATCAACGCCGGCGAGGTGCACGCCATCATGGGCCCCAACGGCGCCGGCAAGTCCACCCTCTCCTCGGTGATCGCCGGCAAGGAGGGCTACGAGGTGACCGCAGGCTCGATCACCTTCGAGGGCCGCGACGTGCTCGAGATGGAGATCGAGGAGCGCGCCCAGGCCGGCCTGCTGCTGGGCTTCCAGCACCCCATCGAGATCCCCGGCGTCAAGAACATCTACCTGCTCAAGTCGGCGCTCAACGCCCAGCGTGAGGCCCGCGGCGAGGGCGAGATCCCGGCGCCGGAGTTCATGAAGCTGGTCAAGGAGAAGCTGGCCTTCATGAAGATGGACCCCAGCTTCCTGCAGCGCGCCGTCAACGAGGGCTTCTCCGGCGGCGAGAAGAAGCGCAACGAGATCCTGCAGATGCTGGTGCTGCAGCCGCGGCTCGCCATGCTCGACGAGATCGACTCCGGCCTCGACATCGACGCCTTGCGCGTGGTGGCCGACGGCGTCAACTCCCTGCGTGACGAGCAGCGCGCCATCCTGCTGGTGACCCACTACCAGCGTCTGCTGGACTACATCGTGCCCGACCGTGTCCATGTGCTGGTGGACGGCCGCATCGCCAAGAGCGGCGACGCCGAGCTGGCGCGTGAACTCGAATCCCGTGGTTATGACTGGGTACTGGAGGAGTCTGCCGCATGAGTGACGAGACACAGCGCTTCCTCGACCGCCTGGCCGAGCATCGCGCCGCGCGCCTCGAGTCACAGGGCCAGGAACCGACCTGGATCGCCGCCCGGCGCCAGGCCGGCGCCGCCCGCTTCGAGGCGATGGGCTTCCCCACCCGCCGCGACGAGGCGTGGAAGTACACCGACGTGCGCGCCATCGCCCGGGGCGACTTCGCCCTGGCCGGCGATGCCGACTTCTCGCCGGCCAGCGCCGCGGCGCTGACCCTGCCCATCGACGCCTTCCGGCTGACTTTCGTCGACGGCGTCTTCTCGGCGGCCCTGTCGCAGCTCGATGGCCTGCCGGCGGGTGTCAGCCTGGTGCCGCTCTCCGCGGCCCTGGCCGAGAACCACGAGGCGGTGGGCGGCCCGCTGGGACGCCTGACCGGGGTCGAGTTCTCGCCCTTCTCGGCGCTGAATACCGCCTTCATGGAGGAGGGTGCCGTGCTGCGCCTGGCGCCGGGTACCGTGGTGGAGAAGCCGATCATCCTGCAGTTCCTCTCCCGGGCCGGTGAGGCGCCGGTGATGAGCCATCCGCGCATCCTGGTGGAGGCCGGCGGGCGCAGCCAGGCGACCCTGATCGAGCACCATGTGGGCGAGGAGGGTGCCGCCAACTTCACCAACCTGGTGGAGGAGGTGATCCTCGAGCGCAACGCCCTGCTGACCCACTACAAGCTGCAGGAGGCGCCGCTCGCCGACCTGCACGTGGCCAGCATCCACGTCGAGCAGGCCCGCGACAGTCGCTACACCTCGTTCAACCTGAACCTGGGCGGGGCGCTGGTGCGCACCGACCTGATCAGCGACCTGAACGGCGAGAACGCCACCTGCGACTTCTATGGCCTGTTCTACGGCCAGGATCGCCAGCACGTCGACAGCCACACCCTGGCCAACCACAACGCGCCCCACACCTTCTCCAACGAGAACTACAAGGGCATCCTCGATGACCGCGCCCACGGCGTGTTCAACGGCAAGGTGGTGGTCAAGCGTGACAGCCAGAAGATCGAGGGCTTCCAGAGCAACGCCAACCTGTTGCTCTCCGACCGCGCCGAGATCGACGCCAAGCCGGAGCTCGAGATCTACGCCGACGACGTCAAGTGCTCCCACGGCACCACCACCGGCCAGCTCGACGAGGAGGCGATCTACGCCCTGCGCAGCCGTGGCATCGATCGCCAGACCGCCCGCGGGCTGCTGACCCTGGCCTTCGCCGGCGAGGTGCTCGAGGAGGTCGACGTTGACGCCGTGGCCGAGCGCGTCGAGCTCGCCGTGGCCGGCAAGCTGCCCGAGCGCTTCAACCTGGCCGGGCTGGTGGAAGCCGCCGTGGCCCTGGGTGATGAGTAACCGCCAACCCCTGAGGAGGAGCCTGCCATGAGCGACCTGGCCACCCGCGCCCCGGCGACGCCGAGCCTCGACGTCGAAGCGATCCGCGCGGACTTCCCGATCCTCTCGCGCCAGGTGCATGGCAGGCCGCTGGTCTATCTCGACAACGCGGCCACCAGCCAGACCCCGCGCCAGGTGATCGCGGCGTTCGACGCCTACTACGGCGGCTACAACGCCAACATCCACCGCGGCCTGCACACCCTGGCCGACGAGGCGACCGCGGCCTTCGAGGGCACCCGTGAGGCGGTGCGCGGCTTCCTCAATGCCGCCGACCACCGCGAGATCGTCTTCACCCGTGGCACCACCGAGGCGGTCAACCTGGTGGCCAACAGCTGGGGGCGCGCCAACCTCCGGGCCGGCGACGAGGTGCTGATCTCGCGCCTCGAGCACCACTCCAACATCGTGCCCTGGCAGCTGCTGGCCGCCGAGCTCGGCTTCACCATCAAGGTGATCCCGGTGGATGCGCGCGGCGTGCTGGACCTCGACGCCTACCGCGCGCTGTTCACCGAGCGCACCCGGCTGGTGGCGGTCAACCACGTCTCCAACGCCTTCGGCACCGTCAACCCGGTGCGCGAGATGGCGCGGGTGGCGCACGATCATGGCGCCCGGATCCTGGTGGATGGCGCCCAGGCGGTGCCGCACCAGGCGGTGGACGTGCGCGACATCGATGCCGACTTCTATGCCTTCTCCGGTCACAAGGTCTATGGCCCCACCGGGGTCGGCGTGCTCTACGGCAAGGCCGAGCTGCTCGAGGCGATGCCGCCCTGGCAGGGCGGCGGCGAGATGATCGCCACGGTCTCCTTCGAGGCCGGCACCACCTTCGCCGAGATCCCCCACAAGTTCGAGGCCGGCACCCCGGCCATCGCCGAGGTGATCGCCCTGGGCGAGGCGCTGCGCTGGGTCGCCGGCGTCGGCCTCGACGCCATCGGCGCCTGGGAGGCGCGGCTGCTGGCCCACGCCACCCAGCGCGTCTCTGGCATCGAGGGGCTGCGCATCCTCGGCACCGCCCCCGACAAGGCGGGCGTGCTCTCCTTCGTGGTGGAGGGCGCTCACGCCCAGGACATCGGCCTGCTGATCGACCAGCTGGGGGTGGCGATCCGTACCGGCCACCACTGCGCCCAGCCGCTGCTGGCCCAGTTCGGGGTGGATGCCACCTGCCGGGCCTCGTTCGCTGCCTACAACACCCTGGAGGAGATCGACGTCTTCGCCGATGCCCTGGAGCGTGTCATCGGCATGGTGCGTTAGGCGGCGAGACGGCAGGCGGGGTGAGAACCGGAATGACCAGACAAGGAACGCCATGAGCGACATCGAGCAGATAGCGAGCCTCCACAAGGGGCAGGAGCTGCCGCTGCAGCGGGACGTGGAGGCGATCTCCATCCCCTTCGGCAAGACCGTGACCCTGGCCGAGGACAGCGTGGTCAGCGTGATGCAGGCCAAGGGCAGCTCGGTCAGCGTCGGCTTCGAGGGGCGCCTCTACCTGATCGAGGGCGCCAACCTCGATGCCCTGGGCCTGGAGGCGCTGCCGCGGCCGACCCTGCCCGAGGACGCCTCCGACGAGGCGATCGAGCGCTTCGTGTGGGACCAGCTGCGCACCTGCTTCGACCCCGAGATCCCGGTCAACATCGTCGACCTGGGGCTGGTCTACGGCTGCCGCATCGAGCGGCTGATCAGCGGCGAGCGCATCGTCACCATCCGCATGACCCTCACCGCCCCGGGCTGCGGCATGGGCGACGTGATCGCCGCCGATGCCCGCAACAAGATCCTCGGCGCCCCGCAGATCAGCAAGGTGCACACCGAGATCGTCTTCGATCCGCCCTGGAGCCGTGAGATGATGAGCGACGAGGCCAAGCTCGAGCTCGGCATGTTCTGATGACTCGGCGCGGTGCCGGGCAGGGTGGAAACGTGGCGCAGCAGCGCCGGGGCGGGGAGAGGCCGATGACGCGGATGGCATGGCGGCTGTTCCGGGCCCTGCTGATGGCCCTGGGGGCGGCGGTACTGCTGCTGGTGTTGCTGGTGCTCGCCGGCAACCTCTGGGTGCTCGGCCAGACCCGGGAGCGCATCGCGCATGACCTCGCCGAGTGCCGTCCCGAGGCGGTCGGCATCGTCTTCGGCACCTCGCACTGGACCCGCAGCGGGGTGCGCAACCCCTACTTCGATGCGCGCATGAGCGCCGCCGCCCGGCTGGTGCGCCTGGGGCAGGTCGACCACCTGCTGCTCTCCGGCGACAACCGCACCCTGGCCTACAACGAGCCCATCACCATGTGGCGCGACCTGCGCGCCCGGCGTGTCGCCGACCGCGCCATGACCCTGGACTACGCCGGCTTCAGCACCTTCGATACCCTGGCCCGGGCCCGGGAGGTATTCGGGGTCGAGCGCGCGCTGCTGATCACCCAGGCGTGGCATCTGCCCCGGGCGCTGTTCATCGCCGAGGCGCTGGGGCTGGAGGTGCAGGGGTGTGCGGTGCCTGCGTCGCCGGTGGCGGGGCAGTGGCGGCTCGAGGCGCGGGAGTGGCTGGCCCGGGTGGCGACCCTGGGGGATCTCTACCTGTGGGGGCGTGAGCCCTACTTCCTGGGGCCGAAGGAGCCGCTCGAGATCGTGCCGGGAGCCGGCCACGACGCCTGGTGGCTCGACACCCCGGGGCCCCCGGCGCAGCGCTGAGCCGGGGGGGCGATCAGCGCCGCCTGGGGCGGCTCTTCTGCAGGGCGTAGAGCTCGCGGATCAGCGCCCGGCAGCCCTTCCAGCACTCCTCCACCTTGGGCTCCAGGGCGTCGGGCAGGGGGTGGGTCATCAGGTTGGAGAGGGCTTGCATCAGTACCCGCTCCTGCTCCAGCAGCTCGCCGATCACCACCTGGCTCTCGTTGCCGACGAAGCTCTTCAGCCGGCTCCACAGCCACATGTAGTCGTCACGCTCGACGTCGGCGTCCCGGGGCAGCATGCTCAGGTGCTCGCGGGCCAGCTCCTGCAGCTCGCGCATCGCCCGGCCGCGCGCTTCGTAGTGTGGCTTCAGGCTGTCGCGCAGCGACGGTCGCAGGCGCTCCAGGTTGTCCTGGAAATAGTCGATGCTGTCGGCCAGCGCTTCCAGCACGCTGTCCATCGCCACCTGGCGATTGTCGAGAAACATGAGCGGTCACCCCCTTTGGTGACGCAGATTGTGGCCGGGAAAACACTGTTTTTCTACCCCCCGGACGGCGAAAGCCGTCATGCCCATTGGGCCTGGCCGGTGCTGATTCGGCAATTACCCCTTGGGCTTAGGCGGCGCCTTGCGGGCCGGGGCGGCGTTCTTCTCCAGATGCTCGATGATCAGGCCGGCGATGTCCTTGCCGGTGGCGCTCTCGATCCCCTGAAGCCCGGGGGAGGAGTTGACCTCCATGATCACCGGGCCGTGGTTGGAACGCAGCAGGTCGACGCCGGCGACCCGCAGCCCCATCGCCTTGGCGGCGCGGATCGCCGTGGAGCGCTCCTCCGGGGTGATGCGGATCACGCTGGCGGTGCCGCCGCGGTGCAGGTTGGAGCGGAACTCGCCCTCGGCGGCCTGGCGCTTCATCGAGGCCACCACCTTGTCGCCGATCACGAAGCAGCGGATGTCGGCGCCCTTCGCCTCCTTGATGTACTCCTGCACCATGATGTTGGCCTTCATGCCCATGAAGGCCTGGATCACGCTCTCGGCGGCCTGGTTGGTCTCGGCCAGCACCACCCCGATGCCCTGGGTGCCCTCCAGCAGCTTGATCACCAGCGGGGCGCCCCTGACCATGGTGATCAGGTCGGGGATGTCGTCGGGGGAGTGGGCGAAGCCGGTGATCGGCAGCCCCAGCCCCTTGCGCGACAGCAGCTGCAGGGAACGCAGCTTGTCCCGGGAGCGCGTGATCGAGACGTTGTCGTTGAGCACGTAGGTGCCCATCATCTCGAACTGGCGCAGCACCGCGCAGCCGTAGAAGGTGATCGAGGAGCCGATGCGCGGGATCACCGCGTCGAAGGGCTCCAGCTCCTCGCCCTTGTAGTGGATCGAGGGGTGGTGCGAGGCGATGCTCATGTAGCAGCGCAGGGTGTCTACCACCCGCGCGCTGTGGCCGCGCTGTTCGGCGGCCTCCACCAGGCGCCGGGTGGAGTAGAGGTTGCGGTTGCGAGACAGCAGCGCGATATGCATCGGGTGACTCCGGGTGGGGCCTGTGGGCTCAGGGTTCGCCGTGCAGGAAGGCGGCGCCGGGCGCCACCAGCAGGCGGCGCAGGGCGCGACGACCCAGCAGCATGGGATGGCGCATGTCGCGCCGGTCGGTCAGGGTCAGCTCCACCTGGTACTCCAGCGAGCCCAGGCGCATGGGGGTGCGGATCACGTAGCGCCACTCCTCCTGGCCGTTGGAGCTGCGTACCTTGCGCCGGTCATGCAGGTGCATGCGGAACACATGGGGCGGCGTCTCGGGGCCGCCGCTGCGGGTGGTGAAGCTGACCCACAGGTGGCCCTCCTCCTCGAAGGACTCGATGTCCTCGGCATGCAGCGCCGAGGTGCGCGCCCCGGTGTCCGCCTTGGCGCAGAGGGTCAGGTGCATCTCCGGCAGCTCGACCATCTCGCGGCGACCGATCACCGCCTTGGGGGTGTAGGGGAGTTCCTTCATCGTCGTCATGCTCGTTCTCGCCGTCAGCGCGTCAGGGCGGCGAGGCGCCGGCCGACCGGGGAGTCGGCCGGCGCCTCACGCAGGGTCATCAGCAGCGGCAGCCGCAGCCGGGGAATCAGCGCCAGGTCGCGGGCCACGCGGGTGAAGTCGGCCCGTTCGCACTCGGCCAGGCGTGTCAGGTAGCGCGGCAGCCGCTCGCCGTCCTCCAGGTGCTGCCAGCCGCGGGCGGCGATGGCCGCCAGCAGGTCCGGGCCGCAGGCGTGGGGGTCGGCCAGCAGGCTGTCGAACCAGGCCCCGGCCTCCGCGGCCGGGGCGGCGGCGCGCAGGCAGGCGCACAGCGCCTCCACGTCGCCGGCGGCGGCCGCCGCCTCGCCACGGGCTCGCAGGGCGGCGGCCAGCGGTGCGTCGATGGCCACATGCTCCAGGCAGTAGCACAGCGAGGTGAGCACCTCGCCGGGCAGCCCGGGCAGGGCGGCGGCCAGCTGGCGCCGCGCCGCGTCATCCATGCGCACCACGAAGTCGGCCAGCCCCTGGAGGCCCAGGGCCTGCCAGTCCAGCGCCTGCTGGCCGCTCAGGTAGGCCTCCACCGGCTCCAGGTGCTGGCTGGCCGGCTCGCCGAGGTCGAGGCGGGCGCGGGCGTGGAGCACCGCCTGGAAGGGCAGCGAGGGAGTGAAGGCCAGCGGGTTGTCCTGCATCAGGTTATCCACCGCCTCGCTCTCCTCGCGGCCGACGCTCGCCACGCTGCGCCCCAGGGTCTCCAGCAGGCGCTGCACGAAGGCGTCCCGAGGGGCCGGGTCGAGATGGCCCTGTTCGTCCAGCGGCAGGGCCAGGAACCAGATCACCGGCTCGGGCATGTCGCCCAGGCGGAACACCAGGCCCAGGCGCGCCTGGCCCTGCCAGGGCAGCGGCCAGGGCGCCTCGCCGGCCTCGAGGGCCGCCAGGGTCGCCATCTCGCAGGGCTCGACGCGGCGGCCCAGGTGGTAGAGCCGCACCTCGGCACCGCTGCGCACGAAGAAGTCGTGAAGGGTGTGGATGGGTCGCATGGCATCTCCGCGTGTTGGAGCGTGCACTCTACCGCGGCACCGTCGGGCTGTCAGCCATCCGGCACGGCATGGCGCGGCGCTGGTCAAATGTTGAGCATCCCTCGCCGGTGCCCATGCCGGCTGGGCTGGCGCGCTCTTTCCAGCGCTTATCCACAGCCCCGTTCACGGAAACTGTGAATGCCGAGCACCGGGTGGCGACTCGCCGCCGAGGGCGGGATAATGCCACCACATGCGAATGGAGTTTTCCCGATGATGGTTCACGACGAGCTCGACCAGGCCCTGCGCCGGCTCGAGGCGACCATGAAGGCGGCCAGCCTGTGGCGCATGGAGCGGCCCGAGCCCGAGGCCTTCGATAGCCAGCAGCCCTTCTGTGTGGACACCATGGCGCTGCCCCAGTGGCTGCGCTTCGTGTTCATCGCCCGGCTCGACGATCTGGTGGCGCGTCGCGCCCCCATGCCGGCGCGCTGCGAGGTGGCCCCGATCCTGGACACCTACCTGGCCGAGGCGGGCGTGCGTGCCAGCGACCGCCTGCTGCTCCGCCAGGCGGTGGAGGAGATCGACCGCCTGGTGACCGAGAACTGACTCGCCACGGCACGACGTCAGGTGCCTGCCTCACAACGACATAGGGCCCGCCGATGGCGGGCCCTGTGCTTGTCTGGCGGTGGGCCGGGGTCAGAACCGGTAGCTGATCCCGCCCATCACCACCACCGGGTCGATCTCGACCTTGCCGATATCGGTTCCACCCAGGCTGGCGTCGGAGTCGATATCCATGTACCAGACCGCGCCGTTGAGGGCCCAGTGCTCGTCGATCAGCACATCCACGCCCAGCTGGCCGACGGCGCCCCAGGAGTCATCCAGTTCCAGTTCTTGAGGAGCGCTAATCTCCTCGTCGGAGAACTTGGTGTAGTTGACGCCCACGCCCACATACGGCTGCACATAGGCGTCGGTGCCGCCCAGCGGGTAGTACTGCAGGGTCAGGGTCGGCGGCAGATGGTCGGTGCTGCCGGAAAGCGGGCCAACCTGGAAGTCATGGTCGAAGGGCTCGGCGGCCAGCAGCTCCACGCCCAGCTTGTCGGTGAAGCGATAGCCCAGGGTAAAGGCGAAGGCGCTATCGTCCTCGACATTAACATCGAGAGTTCCATTGACTAGTGATCCGTTATCGCTCTTGGGCTCGACCTTGGCCACGCCGACCCGGGTAAAGAAGTCGCCGGCGCCGTAGGCGAAGGCCTGGGTGCTGGCGGTGACGGCGGCGGCGGCCACGCCGGCGGCGATCAGGGTGGAGAGGGGGCTCTTGCGCATGGTGTCGGCTCCTGCTGGCTCGGGTGCGGCACGACGCCGCATGGGAAGATAAGTTCAGTGTAACCGCCGTTACCGATAGAGGAATTGATCCAGCGCAAGGGAATGATGCAGTGCGGTGGAGTGCCGCGCCATGGATCCTCCTGTCGCGAGGTCCACCGGCCCGGGGCGAGTCGCCGGCCGGCGACAGTCGCCGAATGCGCCGCGATCGGCTTCACTAGGGGAGGGGAGAGCCATGGAGGAGCCGCAATGGGAGACGCGAGCCCGCGGGACGAGAATCGCCTGACCCTGGCGGGGCTGCTGCTGGCCGCGGGCCTGGCGGTGTGGCTGCTGCTCGAGCCGGAGCTGATCGCTGACCTGCCCATGGCGCTGCGGCTGCCGCTGGTCCTGCTGGGGGCCGCTATCCTGGGGATGGCCTTCGCCGCGCCGCTGGTGCCGGAGCGTGGCAGGCGGGCGCCGTTCCCCGCCTGGCGGCTGGGCGCGTTGGTCGCCCTCGGGCTGCTGCTGGGCGCGCGGTCGCTCGCTGGCTAGCCGCGGGGCACCGTCGCACCATATACACCGCGGGCCTCCCGAGGGCGGCCCGCTGGTGGGTGAGGGCAGGGGCAGGCCTGCCGGTGTGGATGGGACGCGCGAGGGTAGCTCCCCTCGCGTACTGCCTGGCCTACTCGGCCGTGGCCAGCAGGCTGGCGTTGCCCCCGGCTGCGGTGGTGTCGATGCACAGGTGGCGTTCCACCACGTAGCGCTCCGGGGCGATGGCCTGGGTCTCCAGCGGTACGATGGCCCCCTCGCGCGCGGCCAGCGCCAGGCGCAGCTCGCGGGTCCAGTCGCTGGAGCCGGCCGCGGCGACGCTGGCGATGCCCGCAAGCTCGGTCAGCGTCCCGGCCGCCATGCTGCCGTCGAGGCCGGCGACCGGTGCCCCCGCCTCGACCAGCGGCCGCACGGCCTGGCTCGCCCCCGGGGCGACCACCAGCGCCGGGGAGCCGCAGCCGAGCGCCTGTACCGCCTGGGCGATGGCGATCTCCAGCGTCGGCCCGAGGCACAGCGCCATGCCCTTCGGGTACATCGACAGGCGGTTGCTCTCGCCGGTCGGCCCGGGCAGCGTCTGGGGCGTCATGTCCAGCGCCGCGGTCTCGGCCAGCGCCTTGCGGATCACGCCGCGCTGGCCGGAGAGCGCCCGGCGCAGCACCTCGACCCGGTCAGGCCGCGCCGCCCAGTTGCGCGGGTCGAGGCCGTCGAGGGCCGACTGCAGATCGCCGATCGATACGGCGTCGCCCCTCGGCGCCTCGTGACGCTCGACCTCGGCGGTGCGGCGAAAGCGGGTGACGTAGAGCGGCCCGCCGGCCTTGGGCCCGGTGCCCGAGAGCCCCTCGCCGCCGAAGGGCTGGGAGCCGACGATGGCGCCGATCTGGTTGCGGTTGACGTAGACGTTGCCGACATGGATCCGCTCGACGATCTGTTGTACGCGATCGTCGATGCGGGTGTGCAGGCCGAACGTCAGCCCATACCCCTTGGCGTTGATCGCATCGACCACCTCGTCGATCTCCCGCGCCTTGAAGGTGGCCACATGCAGCACCGGCCCGAAGATCTCACGCTCGAGATCACCGATGCCGTCGACCTCGATCACCGCCGGGGTGACGAAGGTGCCGACCTGTGGCGCCGGCAGCGTCTTGATCACCTTGCCGGCCTTCTTGTTCTGCGCCACATAGGCGGAGATATCCGCCTGGGCCTCGGCGTCGATCACCGGGGAGACATCGGTGTCGGTGTTCCAGGGATCGCCGATGGTCAGGGCGTCCATGGCACCGTCGAGCATGGTCAAGAGTCGCTCGCGTGCCTCCTCCTGGACATAGAGCATGCGCAGCGCCGAGCAGCGCTGGCCAGCCGACTGGAAGGAGGAGATCAGGATGTCGCGCACCGCCTGCTCTGTGAGCGCGCTGGAGTCCACGATCATGGCGTTGAGTCCGCCGGTCTCGGCGATCAGCACCGCATCGGGCCCAGCGTTCTGGGCGAGTGCCTTGTGGATGATCTGTGCCACCTCGGTGGAGCCGGTGAAGCAGACGCCGGCGATGCGCGGGTCGCTGGTCAAGGGGCCACCCACCGTCGGACCATCGCCGGGCAGCAGCTGCAGCGCCGCCTCGGGCAGCCCGGCCTCGCGCATCAACTCGACGGCCCGGGCGGCGATCAGTGGCGTCTGCTCGGCGGGCTTGGCGAGTACTGCGTTGCCGGCACCCAGCGCGGCCGCGATCTGGCCGGTGAAGATTGCCAGCGGGAAGTTCCACGGACTGATGCAGACGAAGAGGCCACGAGCGCTGCCGGGCTCCTCGGCCTCGAGGCGCTCGCACTCGTTGGCGTAGTAGCGCAGGAAGTCCACCGCCTCGCGCACCTCGGCGATGCCGTCGAAGAGTATCTTGCCCGCCTCCCGGGTACAGATCACCGTCAGCTCGGCGATGTGTTCCTCGTAGAGGTCGGCGGTGCGGCGCAGCACCCGGGCGCGGTCGGCCACGGGCGTGGCGGACCACTCCTGGAAGCCCGCCTCGGCGGCGTCCAGCGCGGTGGCGACCTCCTCCGGCGTGGCCTCATGCACCTGGCCGACCACCCGGGAGGTGTCGGCGGGGGAGAACGTGTCACGCGCCTTGCCCTGGGGCGCCGGGCCGCCGGCGAGCATCGGGCCGGCCGTCCAGGTGGTATCGGCGAAGGCCTCGCGGGCCTCGATCAGCGGCAGGATCGAGGCCGGCTCGTTGATCTGGTAGCCCCGGGAGTTCTTGCGCTCGGGGGCGAACAGCTCGCCGGGCTGGCGGATCATGGGGCTGGCGATGGCGTCGCCCAGCTCGAGCAGGCCGGCGACCGGGTCCCGGGCCACCTCGCTCGGCGGGATCGAGTCGTCCACCACCTGGTTGACGAAGGAGGAGTTGGCCCCGTTCTCCAGCAGCCGGCGCACCAGGTAGGCCAGCAGGTCGCGGTGTGCGCCGACCGGGGCATAGATGCGGCAGTGGGTACCCTCCGACTGCTTGACGATATGGTGGAGCGACTCGCCCATGCCGTGCAGGCGCTGGAACTCGTAGCTCTCCTTGTCGCCGCCCGCCATGGCGATGATCGCCGCGCAGGTATGGGCGTTGTGGGTCGCGAACTGCGGGTAGATGCGATCGCGTCGATCGAGCAGCATCTGCGCGCAGGCCATGTAGCTGACGTCGGTGTTGACCTTGCGGGTGAAGACCGGGAACGTCTCGACGCCCATCTCCTGGGCCAGCTTGATCTCGGTGTCCCAGTAGGCGCCCTTGACCAGGCGTACCATGATGCGCCGGTCGTGGCGCTCGGCGAGGTCATAGAGCGCCTCGATCACCGGCGCGGCGCGGCGGCCGTAGGCCTGCACCACGATCCCGAAGCCGTCCCAGCCGTCAAGGCTGGGGTCGGCCATCAGCGCCTCGATCACGTCCAGCGACAGGTCCAGGCGGTCCTGCTCCTCGGCGTCAATGTTGAAGCCGATGTTGGCCTTCGCCGCCTGCTGCACCAGTTCCTTGGCGCGGGGCACCAGGACCTCCATCACGGTCTCGCGGTGGGTGGTCTCGTAGCGTGGATGCAGCGCCGAGAGCTTCACCGAGATACCGGGGCTTGAGCGCACGTCGCCCTTGGCCTGCTTGGCGATCGCCGCGATCGCCGTGGCATAGGCCTGGTGGTAACGCAGGGCGTCCTCGTCGGTGCGAGCCGCCTCGCCGAGCATGTCGTAGGAGTAGGTGTACCCCTGCTTCTCGAGGTCGCGGGCATTCTTCATGCCCTCCTCGATGGTCTGGCCGAGCACGAACTGGCGGCCGAGGATGCGCATCGACTGGCCCACCGCGGTGCGGACCACGGGCTCGCCCATGCGGCGCACCAGGCCGCGCAGCGCGCGCACCGGGCCCTTGGGATCGTCGTCGAGCACCTTGCCGGTGAGCATCAGCGCCCAGGTCGAGGCGTTGACCATCGATGACGAGGACTTGCCCAGGTGGGCGCCCCAGTCCGACGGCTCGATCTTGTCGTGGATGAGGTCGTCGATGGTCTCGGCATCGGGGACCCGCAGCAGGGCCTCGGCCAGGCACATCAGGCCGACGCCCTCGGCAGTGGAGAGCCCGTACTCGGCGAGGAACGCCTCCATCATCGAGGGAGAGGTCTCCTTGCGCACGCGGGCCACGTAGCCGGCGCCGGCCTCGGCGATGCGGCGGCGCTCCTCCTCGGAGAGCCGGAGCTGCTCCAGCAGCCCCTTCAACACGCTGGCCTCGTCGATGGCGTAGTGGTCACGGATGCGCGTGCGGAGAGGGTTCTCGACCGCCTGGGGACCCGGGGTAGCATGGTTCATAGTTGCTCTCTCCTGCCCGTGGCCCCGGTCGCGGGGCCACATGGTGTTGCGGGATTCGGCGCCGTCTTAGCGCTCGATATGCTGATACTCGCCGGCATCGGCGGTGGCGAGACTCACCACCATGATGGCCACCCAGGCGGCGATGAAGCCGGGGATGATCTCGTAGACGCCGGGGCCGCCCAGGAAGGAGCCGTTCCAGCCCAGCAAGATCCAGATCATCACGGTGAGGGCGCCCACCACCATGCCGGCGATGGCGCCGGCGCCGTTGGTGCGCGGCCACATCAGCGAAAGGATGATCAGCGGGCCGAAGGCCGAGCCGAAGCCTGCCCAGGCGTTGCTGACCAGGCCCAGCACCTGGGAGTCGGGGTTGGAGGCGATCATCACGGCGACCACACCCACCAGCACCACGCAGAGGCGGCCGATCGCCACCGTCTCCTTCTCAGAGGCCTCCTTGCGCAGGAAGAGCCGGTAGAAGTCCTCGGTGAGCGAGGAGGAGGAGACCAGCAGCTGGCTGGAGATGGTGCTCATGATCGCCGCCAGCAGCGCGGCATACAGGAAGCCGGTGACCAGCGGGTGGAACAGCAGGTCGGCGAGGATGATGAAGATGGTCTCCGGGTCCTCGACATCCATGCCGTTGCGCACCGCGTAGGCGCGGCCGAACAGGCCCAGCGACACGGCGCCGATCAGCGAGATGGCCATCCAGGACATGCCGATGTTGCGTGCCACCGGGACCTCCTTGAGGCTGCGGATGGCCATGAAGCGCACGATGATGTGCGGCTGGCCGAAGTAGCCCAGGCCCCAGGTCACCGCGGAGAGCCAACCGATGATCGTCAGCCCCTCGGTCCAGGAGAGCAGGGTGGGGTCCACCTCGTTGAGCGTCTGGGAGGCCTGCGAGAAGCCGCCGCCGCCCTCGCCGAACAGCACCACGGCGGGCATGATCACCAGCGCCAGCATCATGATGCAGCCCTGCACGAAGTCGGTCAGGCTGACGGCCAGGAAGCCGCCGATCACGGTGTAGACCAGCACGATGCCCAGGGTGATGACGACCCCGGCGGTGTAGTCGCTCATGCCGCCGAAGTTGAACACCCCGGCGAAGGCGCTCTCGAACAGCTTGCCGCCCGCCACCAGGCCGGAGGCGGTGTAGACCGCGAAGAACACCACGATGACGATCGCCGACACGGTGCGCAGCGACAGGGCCCGGGTCGGGAAACGGTTGGCCAGGAACTCGGGGATGGTGATCGCGTTGCCGTAGTGCACCGTCTGCTCACGCAGGCGCGGCGCGACCAGGGTCCAGTTGAAGAAGGCGCCCACCAGCAGGCCGATGCCGATCCACGCCGAGCCGAGGCCCGACACGAACAGCGCCCCCGGCAGACCCAGCAGCAGCCAGCCGCTCATGTCCGAGGCCCCGGCGGACAGGGCCGCTACCTTGGGGCTCAGGCCGCGCCCCCCCAGCATGTAGTCCTCGGAGGACGAGGTGGCACGCTGCATCGCGTAGACGCCGATGGCGAGCATGAGCACGAAGTAGCCTATCAGGCTGATCCATACACCAGTTTCCATGAAACCTCTCCAGTTCATCAGGGCGGAGCCGGGCTCCGAGTGGTTGGTGCCGCTGCCGGAGGGACCGGCAGTGGGGCACCGCTTTGTTGACATTGTTGTCTCGATGGCGCCATGCGGGCGAGGCTGTCGCAGCCTGGCCTCCCCCTGACTGTAGGTGCCCGGCGCCGATGATGCTTGTGGATTCCGCGGGAGTTGTTGCGAAAACCGCGGGAGTTGGCCGACGATGGCGTCAGATCGTTAGACTTTCGTCTTATTCTGTGGTGAGGGAGTGTCGCCGTGCCGTTCCGCTGGCCGGCAAGGATCTGGTGTCGGGGCGACGCAGACGGCTGGGTGTCTGGCCGTAGGCCTCGCGACAGGCATGGGAGAGGGCGCTCTGGTTGCTGAATCCGGTGAGGGCGGCGATCTCCGCCAGTGGCAGCCGGCTCTCGTCGAGCAGGCGGCGGGCGGCCTCAAGGCGGCGCCGGCGCACGAACTGCCAGGGCGTGAGGCCGGCCTGGCGGCGGAAGCAGGCGCGGAAGTGCGACTCGCTGAGGCACGCCTCGCGGGCCAGGTCGGCCACGCTCAGGCGGCGGGCGAGGTGGGCGTCGATGAAGCGCTCGAGGTGGGCCAGGTCGAGCCGGGCCGGCGGCCGGGTCGGCTGCTGGGAAGGCGTCGCGGCCAGGCGGTCGTGCAGGCAGCCCAGCAGGGTGGCGGCCAGGCGATCCCCCTGGTGACCATCCCCCCCGCTGCGCTCCAGTTCCAGCAGCAGGAAGCGCAGGTAGTGGCGCAGCGGGTCGTCCAGGGTGAAGAAGCGGGGCGCATCGAAGAGGCTGGCGAGCTCCTGGTGGGGCCCGGACAGGGCCGGCGAGTGCGCTGGCAGGTCGAGGATCAGCTGGCGGTTGTCGCCGGTACCGGCATAGTAGTGGACGTGGTTGGCCGGCACGATGCAGCCGGAAAGCGCCGAGATGGCGCCGCCGAGGCCTTCGATCTCGAACTCCGCGCGTCCCTGCAGCCCGATCACGATCTGATGGTAATCATGGGCGTGGTGGCGCGTGGCGGTGTCGAGGGGGATCTGGCGGATCACGCTTTGCATGACGGCCTCCCTTCAGCCGGCGGGCGGTGACCCATGGTAACCGAGGCGCTTCCACGCCGGGTTCCGCGCTCTGTCAACGCTGTTGCAGTGCCTGGCGCCGGGCGAGATGGTCGCGCAGCGCCCTGAGCTCCGCCTGGCCGGTAGGGTCCAGCAGCGGCTTGCCCCGGGCGGCGCGCCGGTGGTTGCCGTGCTCCTCCATCAGCCGCTGGGCGCGGCGGCGCACGCCGTCCAGGTAGTCGTCGTGGCGGATCGGGTAGCCCATCAGGGTGTTCCACTCGGTCTCGTCCACACGGTTGTCCAGCGCCTGGTCGAAGAGGCGCAACAACTGGTCGGGATCGGTGCGAAATCGGGGTGTGCCGGAGAGCAGCAGCAAGGCGGTCATGCCGCCGAAGATGACCAGGCAGACGGCGAAGACCAGCAGATACAGGGCCATGGGGTGCACCTGGGTGGCCGCGGAAGCGACAGGAAAAGGCCACGGAGGGAAGCGATGGAGCGGGTGAAGGGAATCGAACCCTCGTCTTAAGCTTGGGAAGCTTCTGCTCTACCATTGAGCTACACCCGCGAGTCGATTCGATAGTAAAACCAGCCCCTTAGCGATGCAAGCCCGGGGACACCCTTTTGCCTGGCGGAAAAGAAAAATTTGCCGACGCCGCGAACTTTCTCGTCTCACGCTGTCTGATCCTGTACCGCCAGTCGCGATAGCAGTCGCTAACACTGTTGCCCGCTGGCAGTTTCGATCGCATCTTGGCCGTCTCCTTCGAGGCGGCCTTCTTTTTGGGTGACTGTCGCGTCGGGGCCGGACGCGCCGACGCCCCGCGGCGGCGGGGCGTCGTGACGGCCTGCTGTGGCGAGACGATGGGCTATGACGAGAGAGCCTGGTGTGACAGCCTGCTCAGCGGTGGCGCATGCGCAGGATGGCGTTGAGCACGTCGCGGCGGGTGACTATGCCCACCAGGCGGTTCTGTTCCACCACCGGGTAGACCTTGGGCTTGTTGCCGAGCATCTCCTGGGCCAGGTCGGTGATGCTCTTGGTGGGGGACACCGAGAGCACCTCATGGCGCATCAGGTCGCTGACCAGCGGTGGTTCGTCGTTGAGGTAGGCGCTCTCCAGCACCTTGCCCATCACGTCCTGCTCGGAGATGAAGCCGATCAGGTGGTCGTGGTCGTCGACCACCGGCACCCCGGGCAGGCGGTGCAGCGAGAGGCCTTCGGCCAGGGTCGACACCGAGGTCTTGCCGGTGACCCGATAGCAGTCGCGGGACATGATCTCGCGCACGATGGTGGGGGCCTTGTTGGGCATGGCGGATCTCCTTGTGCCGGTTTGCCCTCAGCATAGTCGACCCGGCGGCGCTGTCCGCTACTGGTGGTGGTGGCGCTTCAACGCTCGTCACCACGACGGCGGGGAACCCGCGACGGCCCACCCCTTTCCAATTCAGGATCACCCATCTGTTCACTGCGGGAGACGGACCATGGATGCACGCGAGTATCTCGCCCGACAGGGGCTCGACGGGGAGCGCGACCGCGAGCGGCCCAACACCCTGGAGGAGAAGGCCTGGTCCCGGGCCCGGGAGGCGGGTGACCATCGCCCACGGGCCGGCACGCCCTTCGACTGGGAGGAGTGGGAGCGCTACCACGATGACCTGGCCGAGGGGGCCGAGGCGATCACCCAGAAGATCGACCGCGAGGCCCACCGTCGTGCCCTGGACCATGAGGCGCGCGCCGCCGGCGATGACGCCGTGGGGGTCTTCACGCCACCCGCGTCACCCGCGGGCGGCGACCGGGCCGCCGCCGCTCCCGCCGAGCCGCCCCGCGAGGCACCGCCGGCCCTGCGCCACGCGCTGCTGGCCCTGGCGGTGCTGTTGCCGCCGCTGGCCCTGGCGTTGGCCGGGGAGCCGCCGAGGCGGGTGGCGCTGGGCCTGGCGCTGACCCTGCTGGGCTGGATTCCCGGGGCGATCTACGCCTGGCGGCGGGTCCAGGGGCACCTCGCGCACGGTGCGCTTGGCAGCGGCGGGGACGGGCGGTAGGATTGGTCAACCTGATTTGATAACTGAGGTTTACCAATGGGCTTGCTGGTCGGCGTCACCGTTCTCTGGGCCTTCTCCTTCTCGCTGATAGGCGTCTACCTGGCGGGCCAGGTGGACAGCTACTTCGCGGTGCTGATGCGGGTGGCGCTGGCCGCTCTGGTGTTCCTGCCCTTCCTGCGCCCGGCACGCCTGCGGGGCCGCCAGCGGCTGGTGCTGATGGGGCTTGGGGCCGTGCAGCTGGGGGTGATGTATCTCTTCTTCTATCAGTCCTTCCTGCTGCTCTCGGTACCCGAGGTGCTGCTCTTCACCATCTTCACGCCGCTCTACATCACCCTGCTGGATGACGCCCTGTTCGGTCGCTTCACCCCCTTCTACCTGGTGACCGCGGCGCTGGCGGTGCTGGGGGCCTGGGTGATCCGCTACGACGGCGTGGACAGCGGCTTCTGGCTGGGCTTCATGGTGGTGCAGGGCGCCAACCTCTGCTTCGCCCTGGGGCAGGTGGGCTATCGACGGCTCTCCGCCGAGCTGCCCGCCTCGCTGCCGCGCTACAGCGTCTTCGCCTGGTTCTACCTCGGCGCCCTGGCGGTGGCGCTGCCGGCCTTCGCGCTGCTCGGCGACGCGGCGGCGCTGCCCACCAGCGAGATGCAGTGGGGCGTGCTGCTGTGGCTGGGGCTGGTCGCCTCGGGGCTCGGCTACTTCCTGTGGAATCTCGGGGCGGTGCGGGTCGACGCCGGGGCGCTGGCGATCATGAACAACGCCCTGATCCCAGCGGGCTTGGTGGTCAACCTGGTGATCTGGAATCGCGACGCCGACCTCGTCCGCCTGGCGCTGGGGGGCGCCATCATCCTCGCCGCCCTGCTGCTCAACGAGTGGTGGGAGCGACGCCGGCGCCTCGCCACCATGGCCTGAGGCCGTTTGCCCGGGGCCTTCGCACTCGCCATAATGTCCTGCTGCGATGCGAGAGGCCCCGGCATGCCATCCCCACAGACACCCCCCGAGGGGCGCGCGGCGTCCTTCCGCAACATCGGCCTGATCGGCCGCCTGGGCAGCGCCAAGGTGGTCGAGACCTTGAAGCGGCTGCTGCGCTTCCTCGAGACGCGCGGCCTGCACGTGATTATCGAGGACCGCACCGCCACGGTGCTGCTCGACCATGGCCACCCCGAGGCGAGCCGCCGCATGCTCGGCGAGCTGTGCGACCTGGTGATCGTGGTGGGAGGCGACGGCAGCCTGCTGGGGGCCGCACGGACCCTGTGCCACAGCGGCACCTTGGTGCTGGGGGTCAACCGCGGTCGGCTGGGGTTCCTCACCGATATCTCCCCCGATGAGCTGGAGACGCGGGTCGGCGAGGTGCTCGACGGCCACTACGAGGTGGAGGAGCGCTTCCTGCTGGACGCCGAGCTCTACCGTGACGACACCCCCATGGGCGGCGGCGATGCCCTGAACGAGGTGGTGCTGCACCCCGGCAAGGCGGTGCGCATGATCGAGTTCGAGCTGTTCCTCGATGGCCAGTTCGTCTATAGCCAGCGCAGCGATGGCCTGATCGTCGCCACCCCCACCGGCTCCACCGCCTACTCGCTCTCCGGGGGCGGCCCCATCATGCACCCGCGGCTGGACGTGCTGACCCTGGTGCCGATGTTCCCGCACACCCTGTCGAGCCGCCCCATCGTGGTGGATGCCGCCAGCGAGATCCGCATCCATATCGGCGAGACCAACCAGACCTACCCGCACATCAGCTGCGACGGCCAGACCCGGGCGGTGGCCAAGCCCGACGACGTCCTGGTGATCCGCCGCAAGCCCCACACGGTGCACCTGGTACACCCGGTGGGCCACAACTTCTACGAGGTCCTGCGCAGCAAGCTGGGCTGGAGCCATCGCCTGGGAGACTGACGTGAACCACCGGGCGAGGCTCGAAGGCTACGACCTGATCGGCGACGTGCACGGCTGCGGCGCCACCCTGGCGGCGCTGCTGGAGAAGCTGGGCTACCACCAGCGCGGCGGCGTCTACCGCCACCCGCGGCGCCGGGTGATCTTCCTCGGCGACCTGGTGGATCGCGGGCCGCGCATCCGCCTGGCGGTGCAGATCGCCCGGCGCATGGTCGAGGAGGGCGAGGCGCATATCGTCATGGGTAACCATGAATACAACGCCCTGACCTACTGCCACCGTGCCCCCGCCGGCCTGGGGCGCGACTGGCTGCGGGCGCATACCCCGCGCAACAACCGCCTGATCCGCGAGACCCTCGACCAGTACCGCGACCACCCCCAGGAGTGGGACGAGGCGCTGGCCTGGTTCATGGAGATCCCGCTCTGCCTGGAGCGTGACGGCCTGCGGGTGGTGCACGCCTGCTGGGACCAGTCGCTGATCGACGAGCTCCGCAAGCGCCGCCCCGATGGCTGCCTGGACGAGGCCTTCCTGGTGGAGTCCACGGCGCCCGGCACCTCGGCGTTCCGCATCCTCGACCGCCTGACCCGTGGCACCCAGATCCCCCTGCCGCTGGGGGTGGAAATCCACTCCGGCGACGGCTTCACCCGGCGCAGCTTCCGTGCCCACTTCTGGGCGCGTCACCCCGAGACCTGGGGCGATGTGGTGTTCCAGCCCGACAACCTGCCCGGCGACCTGGAGCAGCGCCCGCTGACCGAGGAGCAGCGGGCGCGCCTCAGCCACTATGGCGCCGAGGAGCCCCCGCTGTTCATCGGCCACTACTGGTGCGAGGGGGTCCCGGCGCTGCCCGCCCCCAACATCGCCTGCCTGGACTACAGCGCGGTGAAGTTCGGGCGCCTGGTGGCCTATCGCTGGAGCGGCGAGCGTCGCCTGGATGCCGACCGCTTCGTGTGGCTGCGGGTGCCGCGCGAGGAGCGGGTGAGGCCTCAGCCCTGGGAGATCGATCTCGATTGATACAAACCGTTACAAAATTATCGGGCCGGGGGCTGAACTCCCGGTGCCGTCCGCCATCTGAGTAGGTGTTCCCTTGAATGATCCCTTGCTCTTGTCCGGCGGCCCACTCCGCCGGATTTTTTCTGTGTGTCCGTCATCGCGCCTGGCGCGGCGGGGACGCGAGGTGATGCCATGTACCGCGTGATGCTGCTGCCCGCCGATGCCGACACCCGCGAGCTGCGCCGTGCCCTGTGGGCGGCGCGCATCGGCCATCGCATCACCGAGGAGGCCGAGGGGCAGATGCTCTGGCTGGCGGACCCCAACCAGCAGGAGGCGCTGCGGGAGGTGGTGGGGCGCTGGCAGCGCGGCGAGCCGCTGCCCGACGCCCCTGCGTCGCGCTCCACCCGCCGTGGCGGCGACCTGGCGCCGGTGCTGCGCCAGGCGCCCCTCACCGCCGCCACCCTGGGGCTGTGCCTGGCGGTGTTCGCCGCCATGGCGATCCTTGGCGACCTGGTGATCGCGCTGCTGGCGATCGTGCCGCTGGGCATCAGCCCCGAGGGTGGGCTGGCGGTGGGCACCCTGGCCGAGGCGCTGGCGGCGGGCCAGGTGTGGCGGCTGCTGTCGCCGGCCTTCCTGCACTTCGGCTGGATGCACCTGATCTTCAACATGCTGTGGCTGTGGTACTTCGGTCGCCAGGTGGAGGCATTGCAGGGCAGCGGGCGGATGCTGCTGCTGGTCGTCGCCGCCGGTATCGGTGGCAACCTGGCCCAGTACGCCGCCGGCACCGCACTGTTCGGCGGCATGTCCGGTGTCGACTTCGCCCTGCTGGGCTACGTCTGGCTGATGTCACGGCGCCTGCCCGGCAGCGGCTTCTTCGTGCCCCAGATGCTGGTGGTATTCATGCTCGGCTGGATGGTCTTCACCATGACCGACATGGCCGGCGCGGTGGGCTTCGGCAACGTGGCCAACGAGGCCCACCTGGGCGGGCTGGTCGTGGGCCTGGCCCTGGGCTGGTACTATTCCGCGCGCGCCCGCCGGCGGCGCTGACGCCTCGACCCCGTGGAGAGATTGACGATGAGTGATATGACCTTCGAGCGCATGATCCAGCAGATGACCCCGGCCATCTACCAGAGCCTCAAGCAGGCGGTCTCCCTGCGCAAGTGGCCCGACGGGCGGATGCTGACCCGCGAGCAGACCGAGCTCTGCCTCGAGGCGGTGATGCGCTATGAGGTGGAGAACCAGGTGCCCGAGAGCGAGCGGGTCGGCTACCTGGAGCGGCGCACCTGTGGTGGCGCCAGCAGCGGGGCGAACGTCGATCCCGCCCTGGCGGGCCTGGCCAGGGATGCCGGCCGTGACTGAGTCCATCGCCGCCGCCGCCGAGGTAACGGGCTGCCTGACCAAGATGGCGATCGCCCCGGGGCAGGGCGGTGAGCCCGCCCGCTATACCCTGCGCGCCGGCGCGTCGCGCCTCGACCTCAACGAACGACTCGGCAAGCCGCTCTCCCTTGCCTGGGGCGGGGCCATCGCCTGTACCCACTGTGGCCGGGCGACCCGGAAGAGCTTCGCCCAGGGCTACTGCTACCCCTGCTTCAAGACGCTGGCCCAGTGCGACACCTGCATCATGAAGCCGGAGACCTGCCACTTCTTCGCGGGCACCTGCCGCGAACCCGAGTGGGCCGAGCGCCACTGCTTCCAGCCGCATGTCGTCTACCTGGCCAATGCCTCGGGCCTCAAGGTGGGGATCACCCGGGCGACCCAGGTACCGACCCGCTGGCTCGACCAGGGCGCGGTGCAGGCGTTGCCGATCTTCGCCGTGGATACCCGCCAGCAGTCGGGCTTCGTGGAGATGCTCTTCAAGGAGGCGGTCTCGGATCGCACCAACTGGCGCGCCATGCTCAAGGGCGAGGCCGCCGAGCTCGACCTGCCCGCCGAGCGTGATCGCCTGCTGGCTCGCCTCGAGAGCGGTCTCGCCAGCCTGCAGGAACGCTTCGGCGCTGACGCCATCCGCGTGCTGGACGAAGCCCCGGTGTGCCTCGCCTATCCGGTGCTCGAGTACCCCACCAAGGTGGTCTCCCACAACCTCGATCAGACCCCAGAGGTCGGCGGCACCCTGCTGGGCCTCAAGGGCCAGTACCTGATCCTCGACACGGGTGTGATCAACCTGCGCAAGTACACCGGGTACGAGGTCAGGGTCGTCGCCTGACGCTTCGGCTATCCTGTCGGCTGAGTCCCAAGGGTCCGTGCACAGGATCCGTGGACAGGACCCGTCGACAGGAGACGCCCGATGAGCGATACCATGCGCGCCATGCGCCTGCACGCCCCCGGCCAGCCGCTGCGGCTGGAGACCCTGCCGCGCCCCGAGCCCGCCCGCGGCGAGGTGCAGCTCAGGGTGCTGGCCTGTGGGGTGTGCCGCACCGACCTGCACGTGGTGGACGGCGAGCTGCCCGACCCGCGCCTGCCGCTGGTGCCCGGCCACGAGGTGGTCGGCGAGATCACTGCTCTGGGCGAGGAGTTCCTGGCCCTGGCCCCCGAGGTGCCGATCCGCACCGAGACCCGCGCCTACCCCCTGGAGGCGGCCAACCGGGCCCTCGATGACCTGCGCGAGGGACGCCTCTCCGGGGCGGCGGTGCTGATTCCCTGAGCGATTCCCCGCCCTGACCCTGAACGCCGACCAGGCCCCTCGCAAGGGGCCTGGTCGCGTCGGTGGGTGGGTGGCGCGTCAGCCGGAGTCGGCGACGGTGGGGTAGGGGTTGTCCGGCATCAGGGTGCGGGGCAGCGCCGGGCGCCGGGTGTCCTCCTTGGGGCCATAGTACTCGGCCAGGTAGTCCAGGATGGTGGCCTCGGTCTCCTCCTGGAACTCCCAGAGCCCCTGGGTCTCCTGCATCCAGCGGATCAGGTACTCCCAGTGGTTGCGGGTCCCGCTGTTCTGGGTCACCAGGCTGGCCGAGTGGCAGGCGGTGCAGTTGCTGCGCACCGTCTCCCACCCCTCGGCCATCACCAGGCCGGTCTCTGGGTCGCTCTCCGGTGCCTCCTGCGCCATCCCCGCCAGCGGCAGGGTCATTAGGGCCAGCCCCAGGGAGGCCGTGGCGAGCGTCTGTAACGGCGTCATGGGAACCTCCTAGGCCACCTGGACCGCGATGCGGTGACAGGCGTTGTTGAGGTAGCCCTTGGGGTTCCAGCCCGGGACGACCATGGGCTGGGAGTGCCCCTGCTCGTCGGTGGCCCTGGCCCATACCTCGTAGTAGCCGGGCTCGGGGAACTCCACGCTGGTGGTCCAGCGCTGCCAGGCCAGGCGGTTGGGGGCTTCCTTCAACTCGGCCTTCTGCCAGGTGGCGCCGAAGTCGATGGAGACATGCACCTCCTTCACCGCCAGGTCGCCGGCCCAGGCGTGGCCGCGCACCGTCATCGCCTCGCCCAGGGCGTGGTCGATGCCGGACTTGGGGAAGGTGACCAGCGACTTCACCGGCATCGACTGGATGGTGACGAAGTCCTCCTCGGGCACCACGCTGCCCGGGGCGACCGGGTGCTTTGGCACGCTGTAGGAGGGGGCGCCCATCTTGGCGCCGTCGTGCTTCTGGTTACGGATCACGATGCGCTTGAGCCACTTGCCGGAGACCGAGCCCGGCCAGCCGCCGCACACCACCCGCAGGGGGTAGCCGTTGAGGTAGGGGATATCCTCGCCGTTCATCGACCAGGCGATCAGCGACTCGTCCTCCAGCGCCTTCTCCATGGGCACGCCACGCGAGATCGCCTCCTTGTTGGGGTCGCCGCTGGCGTGACGGTCGGCGCCGTAGTAGCCGATATAGACGGCGTCCTCCTTGATCCCGCAGGCCTCCAGCACGTCGCGCAGGCGCACCCCCGTGAAGGTGGGGCAGGCCACCGCGCCGGTGGTCCACTGGTTGCCGCTGGCCGAGGGCACGTACTCGCTGCGCCCGTTGCCGCCGCACTCCACTTGCAGCTGCAGGGTGTGGTGCTCGAAGCGCTCCTTGAGGTCGGCGATGGTGAAGGTCTGGGGGTTGGCGCAGGACTCGCCGGCGATCTCCAGCTCCCAGGTATCGGCGTCGATGCTCTCCACCTCGGGCGGGATGCCGTTGTTGCGCACGAACATGTGCTTCGCCGGGGTGATGTCATCGTCCAGCAGGTGGGCGGGGGTCTCGGCGTTGATCGGCCGGTCGTTGAGGACGGTCAGCCCCTCCTTGCCCTCCAGGGTGAAGGGCTCCTCGCTCTGGGCGAGGGCCGCCGGGATCAGGCCACCGGGCATCCGGTCGGCGAAGGGGATGGAGCCACCCACCGCGGCGGCCATGGCCAGCAGGCTGGAGCGCTTGAGGAAGCCGCGGCGGGTCACCGGGTCGACCTCGCGATCCCATAGCAGGCGATCCGCGGTCTCGGGATCCTTGGCGTAGAGCTCGTGGATGCCGCGGGTCCGGGTGTCGGGAGGGAGTTTCGTCATGGCACTGCTCCTGGCGGGCAGGCACCGGCTTCCCTGGCGCCGAGCCGTTGTTGTGATTGTCTGGTGTGATTGTCTGGCCGGAGTCGTCCGTCACTCGCGTCTTACGTTATTCCAGCGTAGCAGGGTGTCGGCAATTTGCCGCATGCGTGACGCGGCGCTGGGGGCGTGCCGCGAACGGCAGGGCGAGGGCGTGGCGGGGTGCCCGCTCAGCCGGAGTGGGGCAGGATCCGACGGTAGCGGTCGAGGCGTTCGTCGAGCCAGGCGCCGCCGAGACGGGGCGGCGGCTGGGTGCCGGGGACGCGCAGGGTGAGCAGGAACCAGCCGCTGGCGCCGGAGGCCGCGGGCAGGGCGGCGGCGAGGCCGGCCGGCAGGCGCTCTGGGCGCCGCCAGGCGAGCTCGAGGGCGTCGCGCTCCAGCAGGTACTGGAAGCGGGCGGCGTCGCGCAGCACGGCGATGGCGCCCTCCGCGACCCCCCGCGAGAGGCTCTCCAGGGTGCGGTAGGCCGGCGCGCCGGCGGCGCGGCAGGCGTGGCTGCCGGCCACGTGGCAGCGCTCGCGGGCCTCGGGGGCCTCTGGCCAGTGGCCGCCGGCCAGGCGTTTCGCGGTGGCCGGGTAGGCGAGGGCGATGGCCAGCGCCGGGGTGCCGTCGGCGAGGCGTGCCGCCTCGTCGACCACCGCGCCGTGGCGCAGTTGGTCGCGCAGCCATCGGTAGTCGCTGGCCTGCTGCACGCGGCCCCGGGCCTCGTCGGCGGTGTCGCGGGCGCCCTGGAGGGAGCGCAGCAGGGAGAGGGTTCTGAGTATCACGCTATGGCCTCGCGGTGGTCGTCGTCATCTTTCCGGCTGGGCGGTGGTCTGGCAAGAGTCTCGTTCCCAAGCGAGAGGCGCCGGATTAGCCTCGAGTGACGTGACTGGATTCGCCGAGCCCAACGAGCACCGCCCGGTACATGGCCGGGCGGTGAGGTCGGGCGAGGTCGCCGGGATCAGGCGGTGGCGGGCTGGCCCACCAGTTCCTTGAGGGACTCCTCGACGATGGCCAGGCCCTCTTCCAGCACCTCGTCCTCGATGGTGACGGGCATCAGGAAGCGGATGGTGTTGCCGTAGAGGCCGCAGGAGAGCAGGACCAGCCCCTTCTCGCGGGCGCGCTTGCACAGCGCCGCCGCCAGGTCGGCGTCCGGGGTGTGCTTGGCCTTGTCGGAGACGATGTCCACCGCGGCCATGGCGCCCATGTGGCGGCCGTTGTCGACACAGTCGAACTGCTGCTGCCATTTCTCGAAGCGCTTGCCGAGCTTCTCGCCCAGCGCCTGGCTCTTCTCGAGGATGGCTTCCTCCTTGAAGACGTCCAGCACCGCCAGCACCGCGGCGCAGGAGACCGGGCTGCCGGTGTAGGTGCCGCCCAGGGAGTTGGGGCCGGAGGCGTCCATGTGCACGTCGGTGCCCACCACGGCGGAGATCGGCATGCCGTCGGCCATGCTCTTGGCCATGGTGATCAGGTCGGGCTCGACGCCGCTGTGCTCGATGGCGAACATTTTGCCGGTGCGGCCGAAGCCGGACTGCACCTCGTCGATGATCATCAGCATGCCGTGCTCGTCGCAGATCTCGCGGATCGCCTTGAGGAAGCTGGCCGGCGCCGGGTAGAAGCCGCCCTCGCCGAGCACCGGCTCGAGCACGATGGCCGCGGTGTCGCGCGGGTTGGCGTCGGTCTTGAGCGCCATCTTCAGGCCGCGGATCGCCTCCTCCTCGCTGACCCCGTGGTAGGGTACCGGGTAGGGGGCGCGGAAGACGTTGCCGGGCATGGAGCCGAAGTCGGCGGCATAGGGGGCGACCTTGCCGTTCATGGCCATGGTCATGAAGGTGCGGCCGTGGTAGCCGCCGTCGAAGCAGATCACGTTGTTCTTGCCGGTGGCGGCGCGGGCGATCTTGACCGCGTTCTCCAGCGCCTCGGCGCCGGAGTTGGCCAGCATGACCTTGGCGTCGCCGCGCACCGGGGTGACCTGGCTGAGCCGCTCGGCCACCTTCACGTAGCCCTCGTAGGGCATCACGGTCTGGCAGGTATGCATCACCTTGTCGAGCTGCGCCTTGACCGCCTCGACCACCTTGGGATGGCGGTGGCCGATGTTGAGCACGCCTATGCCGCCGGCGAAGTCGATGATGCGGTTGCCGTCGGCGTCCCAGATCAGGGCGTTCTCGGCACGGTCGGCGAACTGGGTCGCCGGGCTGGCGGCGCCGTTGGCGACATAGCGCTTCTTGAGGTCGTTGAGTTCAGCGTTAGTCATGTGGCCTCCTGGGTGGTTGGGTGGCGGTCGCTCACAGGCCGCCGACACACACGTATTTTAGTTCAGTGAATTCATCCAGGCCGTGGTGGGAACCCTCGCGCCCGAGGCCTGACTCCTTGACGCCGCCGAAGGGGGCCAGCTCGGTGGAGAGGATCCCTTCGTTCACCGCCACCATGCCATATTCCAGCCCCTCCATCACATGCCAGATGCGGCGGTAGTCGCGGGCATAGAAGTAGGCGGCGAGGCCGAACTCGGTGGCGTTGGCCATGGCGATCGCCTGCTCCTCGGTCTCGAAGCGGAACACCGGTGCCAGCGGGCCGAAGGTCTCCTCGCGGGCGACCCGCATCTCCTCGCTGGCATCGGCGATCACCGTGGGTTCGAAGAAGGTGCCACCCAGGGCGTGGGCCTTGCCGCCGGTGACCAGGCGGCCGCCCTTGGCCAGGGCGTCGGCGATGTGCGCCTCGACCTTTTCCACCGCAGCGGCGTTGATCAGCGGCCCCTGGACCACCCCCTTCTCGAGGCCACTGCCCACCCGGAGCTCGGCGACCCGGGCGGCCAGCCTCTCGACGAAGGCGTCGTAGATGCCGGCCTGCACCAGCAGGCGGTTGGTGCACACGCAGGTCTGCCCGGAGTTGCGGTACTTGGAGGCGATGGCGCCCTCCACGGCGGCGTCCAGGTCGGCGTCGTCGAAGACGATGAAGGGGGCGTTGCCGCCCAGCTCCATGGAGGCCTTCTTGATGGTGCCGGCGCACTGGGCCAGCAGCCTCTTGCCCACCGGGGTGGAGCCGGTGAAGGAGATCTTGCGCACCCGCGGGTCGGTGGTCAGCACCTCGCCGACCTCGGCCGGGCGGGCTGCGGTGACCACGTTGATCACCCCGGCAGGGAAGCCGGCCAGCTCGGCCAGGCGCGCTACCGCCAGGGCGGTCAGCGGCGTGGCCTCGGCGGGCTTGATCACCACCGGGCAGCCGGCGGCCAGCGCCGGGGCGCACTTGCGGGTGATCATCGCCAGCGGGAAGTTCCAGGGGGTGATGGCCGCCACCACGCCGATCGGCTCGCGGAACACCAGGATGCGCTTGTCGACCCCGTGGCTGGGCAGGGTCTCGCCGGCCATGCGCTTGGCCTCCTCGGCGTAGAACTCCACGAAGGAGGCGCCATAGGCCACCTCGCCGCGGGCCTCGGCCAGCGGCTTGCCCTGCTCGAGGGTCATCAGCCGGGCGAGGTCTTCCTGATGGGTCATGAGGGCGTCGTACCAGGCACGCAGCAGGGTAGCGCGCTCCTTGGCGGTGCGCTTCCTCCATGCCGGCCAGGCGGCCTCGGCGGCGGCCACGGCATCGCGGGTGGCCTCGGCGTCGAGGTCGGGCACCTCGGCCAGCACCTCGCCGCTGGCCGGGTCGGTGACCGCGAAGCGCGTCGCCGCATCGCGCCATTCGCCGGCGATGAGGGCCTTAGGGATCAGGATGTCGGGCAGCTCGGCCATGGGGTCCTCCGGGGATGTTGTTGTCATATTTGACGCAGTGTGCATTATTTCAAACGACTCGCCAAGCCTCTCCGGCGCCCGGCCAGGCAAGCCTGGAAAGGTGGCCCTGCCCATCGGCGCGGGCGACGCTTTCGGCTACACTATGGCGCCGAAAAACCGCCGCCTGCCGCGGCTTCATGCGACGCGAACGCGAGGTGCGCCTTGATCGATCCCCTCAACGCCTGGTGGGCCCAGCAGCTGGTACTGTGCGACTGGGCCTTCGACCCCGACCCGCTCGGCGTGGACCCGCAGCAGGCCCGCGACCGCCTCGTGGCCCTGGCGGTTCCCGATCGTGGCGAGCTGGGCTGGCGGCTGCTGGAGGCCCTGGGCGAGGGCGGCGCGGGGGCCGACCCGGCCCGCCTGCTGGGGGCGCTGGAGCTGACCGCCCTGGCCGGCGCCGCCGGCTGGCTGACGCTTGAGCAGGCGCGGGCCTGGGGGCACTGGCTGGCCGGCGAGATCGCCGCCCACCACCGCGACCTGGACGCCTGGCTGGAGGCGCTGCGCCATGCCCGCAGCGCCGAGGGCTGGGTCCACGGCGACGACGGCTTTCTGGAGGCCTGCCAGGCGCTCTCGGTGCTGGAGCACGAGGGCGATGGCGTCACCTGGGAGCGCCTGGGGGAGTGGCTGGCGGTGCATGACCGTCCCGAGCCGCCATGGCCCGAGGCCGGCGGCGCCCGGGCCTGGCGGCTGCGGGCCGGCTTCGCCCCGGTGCTGGCGCTGCCCGCGGGTGAGCAGGACTGGGCAGGCCTTCACGAGTGGCTCGATGGGTCCTGGCAGGTACGCGACCGCGACGACCTGCTGCGGACCCTGCTGTGGCTTGCCGCTCAGGGCGACCGCCAGGGCTGGGACCTCGACGCCAGCCGCCTGCTGGGCCTGGACCACGACGCCGCCGTCGCCTGGTGCGAGGGACTGGAGGGGGACGAGCGCCGCTATGGCCGCACCCTGCTGGCCTTCCTGGCGCAGGGCGAGCCGCTGGAGTGGGCGGCCTGGGACTGGTTGCGCCTGGTCGACCTGGCCTGGGCCGGCGCCTGCCTGGGCTGGCTCGCGGCCGAGGAGGCCGAGGCCTTCGCCCTGCATGCCGCCGACCTGGTGCAGCACCGCTACAGCGACTGGTCGGCGCTGGCGCGGGCCTACCAGCGGGGCCGCAGTCTCTTCGAGGGGCGCAACCGGCTGGCGGCCTTCGAGGCCGACTGGCGCCTGCTGCTGCAGTCGCCGGTCAGCCCCTGGCGCACGCCGCTGCAGGGGCTGGTGGAGGAGGCCGAGCTGGCGCCGGCCCGCGAGGCCATCCGCGCCTGGCGCGCCGACCCGCGCCACTGGGTGCTGGCACTGGCCAGCGTGCGCGAGCCCGAGCTGGCCGCCCGCCAGGGGCCGGCGGTGGCGGTGGAGCCGGCGCGACGCGAGGATGCCCGGCGCTACCTCGAGGAGACCCTGGAGCTGCACGCCGACGAGGGCGTGGAGGCGCTGGTGCGCTACTGGCTACCGGCCCAGGCCCACCACCTCAACCAGCTCGCCGCCGATGCCGCCCATGGGGCGCTGCCCCCCGCCGAGACCCCCTTCGGAGCCCCCGAGCCGGCGGCGCTGGCGGTGCGTGACGGCCTGCGCCAGGCCAGCCGTCACGCGGCCACCATCCACATGGCCGAGAAGTACGCCTTCTACCTGCAGATGGCGCTGGACAGCGAGGCCTTCGACCCCGGGAAACTCGCCGCGCTGGCCGAGGCACTGCGCGGCTCGCTGTGCCGCTTCTACCCCGACGCCCGCCGCCTGCTGGAGGCGTGGTCGCGCTGGGATGCGCTGCTGCCGGAGGAGGGACAGCCGCCGCTGACCCGGGAGATTGCCTGGCACCTGGAGGACCCGGGCAGCCTGTTCCACTGGCTCGACTGGCGCCAGGACGAGTGGCGCGAGCCCGGGCCCCGGCCGCGCCTCTCCCAGTTCACCGCGCTGGCGCTGGTGGGGCCGCTCAACAGCCCGCCCTGGAGCCTGCCGCACCGCGAGAGCGAGCGCGAGGCGGTGGCGATCCGCGAGTGGATCGACGGCCACTACGGCCTGCATTCCGCCGAGGAGCTGGCCGAGTTCCTGGAGTACCTGCTGGAGGCGGGCGATCGCCAGGAGTACCAGATCAACTACGCCCCCTACACGCTGAACGCCGCGCGCCTCGCCTCGGAGATCGCCACCCTGGAGAGCGGCGAGTGCAGCGACGAGGAGCACACCCACCTGCTGCGCCTGCAGCGGGTGCGCGACAACGAGGATGGCTGCAACGATACCGACCTCACCGCCTGGGACCTGGCCCAGGCGGTGGACCTGGCCATCGCCGCCCGCCAGCTGGGGTGGCTGGAGAGCGCCGCCTTCGCGCGGGTGCTGGAGCGCGCCCACGCCCTCGCCGCACGCCACTACTCGGGCTGGGAGGCCTACGCCCGCGGGCTCTACGCCGGCTTCTCCTTCTTCATGGGGGAGACCCCAGAGCGCGAGAGCTTCCTGGCCGGCCTGCGCCAGGCGCTGGTGGCCTGGCTCGCCGCCGCCCCGCCCCTGGCGGGGCCCTGGGCGAGCCTGGAGTTCCCGGGCGCACGCCCGCGCCACTGGGCGCCGCTGCATATCGATACCCTGCCGGGGGATGCCCGGCTGCTGCACTGACGCCGGACCGCCCGCGGGCTCGTCAGGCCCGCGGGGCTGGTTTATAGTCGTCGCAGCGAAGATGTGGCTCCACCTGTCGGGAGCCTGGGATCACAGCGAGTCGCCGACAGGCCGCTCTGGCAGTGTTACCGGTTGCCCCGGCGCCACTGCCACAGCGATGCTCCCCGCCCAACACGCGATGCCGGCGGGCGCGGCTCAGGGAAGAGGTCGCTTGAATGGTGGTCACCGACGCGAGTCGTGCCCTGCTGGTTGTCGTGTCGCTTCTGGTACTGGCCGGCTGTGCTTCCACGCCGCGGGAGCAGGCCTCCCGGGACGCCGATGCCCCCTACTTCGCCCGGGAGCTCCCCGGCCTGCCCGGCGGCTGGGATCCCATGATGTCGCCGGTGGACAACCCCATCCTCGAGGCACGCCGCCTCGACAACCCCCCGCCGGCGCTGGTGAAGCAGGCCCTTCTGGCCCAGCACGAGCGCTGGGCCGGCACGCCCTACCGCCTGGGGGGCAGCGGCTTCGGCGGGGTCGACTGCTCGGCACTGGTACAGAACGTCTTCGCCGAGACCTTCCGCGTCACGCTGCCGCGCACCACCGGCGAGCAGGTGCGCCAGGGACGGGCCGTGGAGCGGGACGAGCTGGCCCCCGGCGACCTGGTGTTCTTTCGCCCGCCCGGGGTCTATGACCATGTCGGCATCTACCTCGGCGAGGGGCGCTTCCTGCACGCCTCCTCATCGCGCGGGGTGATGATCTCCGAGCTCGACAACCACTACTGGCGCCGGCACTTCTGGCAGGCCAGGCGCACCCTGGAGCCGACCCGCCTGGCCCAGCGGCTGCTCGACAGCGGCGATGCCTGACCTCGCCACCCGTCCCGCCCGGCCGCCTCGAGGGCTGCGATGATCCGCATGCGCACCGCCGCCTGGTGGCGGGCCACTCTGGCGCTGAGCCTGGGCTCGTTGCTGGTGTTCCTCAACCTCTACGCCCCCCAGCCGCTGCTGCCGGACCTGCGTGAGGCCTATGGCGTCTCCACCCTGGTGGTGGGCCTGGTGATGTCGGTGGCGACCCTAGCGCTGGCGGCCTCGCTGCTGGTGTTCGGGCCGCTCTCCGACGCCATCGGCCGCGGCGGCATCATGCGCCTGACCCTGTTCGCCGCCGGCGTGCTCTCGCTGGCCCTGGCCCTGGCACCCAACTTCGAGACCCTGCTGGTGCTGCGCACGCTGCAGGGCTTCGTGCTGGGCGGCCTGCCGGCGGTGGCCATCGCCTGGATGGGCGACGAGTTCGAGCCCGATGCCATGCTGGCCGCCGTGGGCCTGTATATCGGCGCCAACACCCTGGGAGGGATCAGCGGGCGCGTGGTGGGGGGCGGCATGGCCGAGATCGGCGGCAGCACGGCGAGCTTCCTGGCGGTGGGCGCCATCACCCTGGTGGGGGTGGCGGTGTTCTGGCGGCTGCTGCCACCGTCGCGGGGCTTCACCCCGCGGCGCTTCGAGCTCGCCGGGGCCCTGGCCGACCTGGCGGCGCATCTGCGCACCCCGGCGCTGCTGGCCGCCTACTTGCTCGGCGGGCTCAACTTCCTGATCTTCATCAACCAGTACAGCTACCTCACCTTCCGCCTGGCCGAGCCCCCCTTCGAGCTCGGTGCCACCCTGCTGGGCCTGATCTTCCTCACCTACCTGGGCGGCACCCTGGGCTCGTCGCTCTCCGGGCGCCTGGTGCGCCACCTCTCCCAGCCGGCCTGCATGGTGATGGGGATCCTGATCCTGATGGCCGGCACCCTGGTGACCCTGTCCGACCGCCTGCCGGTGATCCTGGCCGGGCTTACCATCAACGCCTTCGGCTTCTTCGTCGCTCACTCCATGGCCTCGAGCTGGGTGGGGCGCAACGCCCGCCGGGCCCGCGGCAGCGCCTCGGCGCTCTACCTGGTGTTCTACTACACCGGGGCGAGCCTGGGGGTGTTCTGGCTGGAGCCCTTCTGGGGGCTGGGCGGCTGGCCGGGCATCGCGCTCGGCTCCTGGCTGGTGCTGGGTGTGACGCTGTCCATCGCCATCTGGCTGTGGCGGCGGCGTCCGGAGGGTGCCGCCGCCAGCTGACTCGTCACCGGCATGCACACGTAAAAGGGGCAGCCTATCGGCTGCCCCTTCACGATGCGGTGTCGCTCACTGAGTGACTCAGTGCTCGTGGCCACCCTCGCCGTGCACATGACCGTGCTCGACCTCTTCCTCGCTGGCTTCGCGCACCGAGGCGATCTCGACGTCGAAGTTCAGGGTCTGGCCGGCCAGGGGATGGTTGCCGTCGACGGTGACGGTGTCACCCTCGACCTTGGTCACGGTGACCATCAGCGGGCCGCCCTGGGTCTGGGCCTGGAACTGCATGCCGGGCTCGATGCTCTCGACGCCCTGGAAGGCGTCACGCGGCACTTCCTGCACCAGCTGGTCCTGCTTCTCGCCATAGCCCTCGGCCGGGGTCACGGTGGCGTTGAGCTTGTCGCCGGCGGCGCGGCCCTCAAGCTCCTTCTCGAGGCCCGGAATGATGTTGCCGGCGCCGTGGAGATAGGTCAGCGGCTCGCGACCTTCCGAGCTGTCCAGCACTTCACCTGCATCGTTGGTCAGGGTGTAGTGGAACGCGACAACGGAATTCTGCGCAATCTGCATTGATGAACCTTTCGGTGAGTGCATGTCAGGCGCATGGTAACGTGCCGACCGTCGCGCTGTCAGGGGCGATGGGGCATTTTCAGGATGGCCGGGGGTATCCTGAGTGGCGTTCACCCGGGGCGGCGACCTTCGGATGGTTGCGTCGCCCGGGTGCCGGGGATAACCTACCGCCACCCGATTCTTCCCCGATTCCCCCACTCGATATCTGGAGATTCCCATGGCCCAAGTCGTGATCTGGCTGATCGCCTTCGCCGCGATCCTCGCCCTCGCCCTCAAGCGCTGGCCTTCGCTGAGCGCCAGCCTGGACTGCTTGCTGCCCCGTGCCATGAAGACCGACGGTGACAACGCCTTGGTCTGGAGCCTGGCGCTGGCGGTACTCGGGGCCACCACCATCGTGCGCCCGGTGGACGTGCTGCTCACCGCCATCCTGCTGGGCGTGCTGGCACTGGTCGCCGTCAAGCTCGGTGGCTGGGCGATGGACAAGGTGGACCTGCACTGACGCCATCCGTCAGCCGAGAAGGACGAAAGGCCCGCGGAGCGATCCGCGGGCCTTTCTCGGATGGTGACGTGCCTGGGGCAGGCTCGGGAGGCCGAGCCGTGCCCCTCAGCCTTTATCTCAGTAAGGGGCGACGGTGACGTTGCGGCCGCTGCCGATCAGGCGCACGCGTTGACCCACCTGAAAGGCCTGGTCGGCCTTCTGCACCACCACGATATCGATGCCGTCGTCGCGACGGATCTCCATCTCCCAGGCGTCGACACGGTTGGCGGACTCCTCGATCTTGCTGCCCGCCACGCTGCCGGCGATGGCGCCGGCGGCGGTGGCCAGGGTGCGGCCGGAGCCGCCGCCCACCTGGTTGCCCAGCAGGCCGCCGATCACCGCGCCGCCACCGGTGCCGACGATGCCGCCGGCGCGGCTGTCGGCCTGGACCTGCACCCGACGCAGGGCCTGGATGGTACCGAAGCGTACCGTCTGCTCCGCGCCCACCTGGTTGCTGCTGTAGACGTTGCCGCCCATGGGGGCGGTGTTGGCGCAGCCGGCCAGGGTCAGGGCGCCGACGGCGACCACGGGAAGAAGACGTTTCATGGCAATCATGGCATGACCTCCAGGGGGCATTCGTGACGAGCCGCGGCTCGGGACATCCTGTCGAATTAGTGAACACTGTTCAGTAACGCGGATTCTAGCCGGCCACACGGGCGTTGGCCAGCCTCGCTGCGTACCGTCCATTCTAGCCCGATGAAGTGTCAAGGAAAGTGCATCCTTGGCGGCGGGCACGAAAAAGGGGAGGCCATGGCCTCCCCGGGCTAGCGGGCATCGCCGGGCGATGCCGTCCCTGCGTTCTCCGAGCCTCGGGCTCAGAACTGGTTCATGGTGTTGTCCTTGCCACCGGCCTTGAGCGCCGCCTCGCCGTGGAAGAACTCCTTGTGGTCGTCGCCGATGTTGGAGCCGGCCATGTCCTGGTGCTTGACCGTGGCGATGCCCTCGCGGATCTCGCGGCGCTGCACGCCCTCCACGTAGGCCAGCATGCCCTCGTCGCCGAAGTAGCCCTTGGCCAGGGTGTCGGTGGAGAGGGCCGCGGTGTGGTAGGTGGGCAGGGTGATCAGGTGGTGGAAGATGCCCGCATCGCGAGAGGCGTCGCGCTGGAAGTTGCGGGTCCACTCGTCGGCCAGGCTGGCCAGCTCGGTGCCGTCGTACTCCGGGCTCATCAGCTGGGCGCGGTCGTAGGCGGAGACGTCCTTGCCCTCCTGCTGCCAGGCATCGAACACCTGCTGGCGGAAGTTCAGCGTCCAGTTGAAGGAGGGGCTGTTGTTGTAGACCAGCTTGGCGTCCGGCACCGCCTCGCGGATGCGGTTCACCATGCCGGCGATCTGGCCGACGTGGGGCTTCTCGGTCTCGATCCAGATCAGGTCGGCGCCGTTCTGGAGGCTGGTGATGCAGTCCAGCACCACGCGATCCTCACCGGTGCCCGGCTTGAACTGGTAGAGGCCGGAGGCCAGGCGCTTGACCTTGACCAGCTGGCCGTTCTGCTTGATGACCACGTCGCCGTTGTTGATGTCCTCGGCCTTCTCGATCACGTCGCCGTCGAGGAAGCTGTTGTACTGGTCGCCCAGGTCGCCTGGCTCGTTGGTCACGGCGATCTTCTGGGTCAGGCCGGCGCCCAGGGAGTCGGTGCGGGCGACGATGACGCCATCGTCGACACCCAGCTCCAGGAAGGCGTAGCGCACGGCATTGATCTTGGCCAGGAAGTCCTCGTGGGGCACGGTGACCTTGCCGTCCTGGTGGCCGCACTGCTTCTCGTCGGAGACCTGGTTTTCGATCTGGATGCAGCAGGCGCCCGCCTCGATCATCTTCTTGGCCAGCAGGTAGGTGGCCTCGGCGTTGCCGAAACCGGCGTCGATATCGGCGATGATCGGCACCACATGAGTCTCGTGGTCGTCGATCTGGGCCTCGAGCTCGGCCACCTTGGCGGCGTCGCCGGCGGCCTTGGCCTCTTCCAGGGCGCGGAACAGGTGGTTGAGCTCCCAGGCATCGGCCTGACGCAGGAAGGTGTAGAGCTCCTCGATCAGCCCGGAGACCGCGGTCTTCTCGTGCATGGACTGGTCGGGAAGGGGGCCGAACTCGGAGCGCAGGGCGGCGACCATCCAGCCGGAGAGGTAGAGGTAGCGGCGCTTGGTGGTGCCGAAGTGCTTCTTGATGGAGATCATCTTCTGCTGGCCGATGAAGCCGTGCCAGCAGCCCAGCGACTGGGTGTACTGCGAGGCGTCGGCGTCGTAGGCGGCCATGTCCTCGCGCATGATCTTCGCGGTGTAGCGGGCGATGTCCAGGCCGGTCCTGAAGCGGTTCTGGGCACGCATGCGGGCGGCGTTCTCGGGGCTGATGTCCGCCCACTTGCCACGCATGGCTTCACGAAGCTGCGACAGTGCCTTGATATCTTCCTGGTATGACATGGGGCCATCCTCTCTCGGTGTGGGACGCTTGCCGGTGCCGTAAATGCTGCACCTGCGAAGTGAAGTCAGGTTCGTCGATCCCTGGCGGCCTGTCTCTGCTGCCTTGGTCGAAGCTTGGCGAATTTGAAACGAACGTATGAGACCGGTGGGGGATCCCGATACGAGCGCTTCCGCGTTCGCCTTGACTGGCACTATGGCCCACGCCCACGCGGGGCAACAATTGCCCCTTAGGGGAAGAGAGGGTTGTAGCTCGACTACAGGAGAGCCCCTCGATGGGCCATCCTGTAGTGGTTTTTCGTTTGAATCCGGGGAAGGGGGCTCACTCGCCGGTCAGCGAGAGGCGCATATTGCGGTGCGGTATGCCGGCGTCGAGGAACTCGGGGCCCTGCGCCACGAAGCCGAGGCGTTCGTAGAAGGGCAGGGCGTGGGTCTGGGAGGCGAGTTCCACGCCGGGGTGGCCATGGCGGCGGGCGGCCTCGATGGCGGTGTGCATCAGCGCCGCCCCGATGCCGTGGCCGCGCGCCCCAGCGAGCACCGCGACCCGTCCGATATGAGCATCCGGCAGCAGGCGGGCGGTGCCCACCGGCCGGCCATTCAGGAGGGCAAGGAAGTGGTGGCACTCGCCATCACGGCCGTCCCACTCCTCCTCCCGGGAGACCCCCTGCTCCTCGATGAAGACCAAGTGGCGGATCTCGGTGGCCTGGGCCCCGAGCGCCTCCCAGCTACCCTCGCGAATCTCCACGGTATCCCTTTGCATGATAAGCAGCTCCCGGTTGGATCATGATTTCCTTGCGCCTTGCGCCTTGCGCCTTGCGCCTTGCGCCTTGCTACTCTTCGAGCTCATCCGCCCAGGCCAGGCTGCCGGCGTCGAGCAGCGCGGCGAGCAGTGCATCGGCCCCTTCGTGGGTCAGCAGTTCGGCATCCAGCACCGCCTGGGAGGCGATCAGCCGGGCCAGTGGCAGCGCGCACTCAGCGCCATCGCCATCGGCGAAGAGGGTGGCGCGACCCTCGCCCAGGGCATGCCAGGCGAAGCGGGAGCCCGGGGTGCGCACCAGCACCTCGCCCTGCTGTAGTGCGGCGACAAGCTCTGCCGGGTCGGTGGGCGTCTCGTTGGCCACCAGCTGGTCGGCGTACTTGGGCTGGGTCATCACCCGGCCGAACCACTGGGCGAGCCGGGTGGGGTCGTCCAGGGTGTCGAGGATCAGACGGCGCATGCGCTCGACGGCGGCGTCATCGAGCTCGCCGGGATCGACGGGCGGGGCCATGCCGGCGTCGGCGTAGCGCAGCGAGTCGGGGAGCTTGTCACCCAGGAAGTCGGCGAAGGAGACGATGGCCTCGTCGGCCGAGGGGGCCCGGAAGCCCACCGAGAGGGTCAGGCAGTCGTCGGACTGGCTGACGCCGTGGTGGGCCCAGCCCGGGGGCAGGTAGAGCATGTCGCCCGGCTCCAGCACCCAGTCGTCGCCGGCCTCCACCTCGAAGCGTTCGAGGATGCGCAGGTCGATCCCGGGGATGATCGCGGCATCATCCGCGACCCGGCCGCCCAGCTGCCACCGGCGGCTCCCCATGCCCTGAAGCAGGAAGACGTCGTACTGGTCGACGTGGGGCCCGACGCTGCCCCCCGACGGGGCGTAGCTGACCATGACGTCGTCCAGCCGCCAACGGGGCAGGAAGGCGAAGCGCTCGAGCAGCTCGGCCACCTCCGGCACATAGTGGTCGACGGCCTGCACCAGCAGGGTCCAGTCGCGGTCGGGCAGGGCGGCGAAGGTGGCCTCGTCGAAGGGGCCGTGGCGCACCTGCCAGGGGCCATCCGCACCGCGCTCCTCCACCAGGCGCGCCTCGATGCCCTCCTCGCAGGCGAGCCCGGCGAGCTCGTCGGGGGAGAGCGGGCATTCGAAGTCGGCGAAGGCGCCGCGGATCAGCAGCGGCCGGCGCTGCCAGACATCGCCCAGGAACTCGGCCGGCGTGAGTCCGCCGAGCATGGCCAGCGGAGTGTCGGGGCTCATAGGCTCCTCGCCTGCGCTTCGGCGTTGCCGATATAGGTCGCCGGGCTCAGCGCCTTGAGTTCGGCCTTGACCTCATCGGGCAGCGCCAGGGTGTCGATAAAGGCGGCCAAGCCGGCCTGGTCGATGCGCTTGCCGCGGGTCAGTTCCTTGAGCTTCTCGTAGGGCTTCTCGATGCCGTAGCGGCGCATCACCGTCTGGATCGGCTCGGCCAGTACCTCCCAGCTGGCGTCGAGATCCTCGGCGATGCGCTCGGGGTTGGCCTCGAGTTTGCCGATGCCCTTGAGCGCGGCCTCGTAGGCGATCAGGCCGTAGGCCAGGCCCACGCCCAGGTTCCTGAGCACCGTGGAGTCGGTGAGGTCACGCTGCCAGCGCGAGATCGGCAGCTTCTGGGCCAGGTGACCGAGCACCGCGTTGGCGAGCCCCAGGTTGCCCTCGGAGTTCTCGAAGTCGATGGGGTTGACCTTGTGGGGCATGGTGGAGGAGCCGATCTCGCCCTCGACGGTCTTCTGCTTGAAGTAGCCCAGCGAGATATAGCCCCAGACGTCGCGGTCGAAGTCGATCAGCACGGTGTTGAAGCGGCACACGGCGTCGAACAGCTCGGCGATGTAGTCGTGGGGCTCGATCTGGGTGGTGTAGGGGTTGAAGGTCAGGCCCAGCCCCTCGACGAAGGTGCGGGCGTTGGCCTGCCAGTCCACCTCCGGGTAGGTGGCGAGGTGCGCGTTGTAGTTGCCCACCGCGCCGTTGATCTTGCCGAGTATCTCCACCCCCTCGATCAGCCTGAGCTGGCGACGCAGGCGGTAGGCGACGTTGGCCATCTCCTTGCCCAGGGTGGTGGGGCTCGCCGTCTGGCCGTGGGTGCGCGAGAGCATCGGCAGCGCGGCGTGCTCCTGGGCCAGGCGGGCGACCTGGTCGGCTACCTCGTGCATCACCGGCAGCAGGGCCCTGAGGCCGTCGGTGAGCATCACGCCGTGGGAGAGGTTGTTGATGTCCTCGCTGGTGCAGGCGAAGTGCACGAACTCGGTGATGGCGTGCAGCTCCGGGACCTCGGCGATGCGCTCCTTGAGGAAGTACTCCACCGCCTTGACGTCGTGGTTGGTGGTGCGCTCGATGGTCTTGATGCGCTCGGCGTCCGCCACCGAGAAGTCGCGGATCAGCCCCTCGAGGAAGGCGGTGGCCTCGGCGGAGAGCGGCGGTACCTCGGTGACGCCGGGCAGCTCGGCCAGGCGCTCGAGCCAGCGGATCTCGACGATGACCCGGGCGCGGATCAGGCCGAATTCGCTGAAGTGCTCGCGCAGGCGTTCGGCCTTAGCGCCGTAGCGGCCGTCGACGGGGGAGAGGGCGGTAAGGGCGGACAGGGGCAGGGCGTGCATGGGCGTGTTCCGGTTCGTGAGGACGTGGGGCATCGTGGTGGGGGAGCGGCTCAGCCGAGCCGGTCCAGGGACTTCTTCAGGGCGCCGCGCTGCAGGATCAGCTTCCAGCGCCGGCCGCCCTGCTGGTGCCACAGCAGGGCGAAGCGAATGCCGGCCAGCAGGCAGGCGCGCACCCGCTCGGGCATCATGCGACTCTGCAGCAGCGAGGGGTCGCCCTGCACCACGATGCGGGTCTTGAAGGTGGAGAGCGTCTCCTGGTAGGCCTCGCCGAGGCTGGCGACGACGTTCTCGTGGGTCTCGCCGAAGTGCTCGGCCTGGCCCTGGATGCGGGTCAGCTTCTCGCCCAGGGCGTCCATCATCGCGGTGTGGCGTCGCAGCTTGTTCATCAGCAGCAGCAGGGTGAAGCCGTAGCGCAGCACCACCGGGTTGGCCTGCTTGCGGCCGATGACGCTCTCCAGCACCTCCAGGCCGCGCCGCAGGTTGTTGGGATGGCCGCCGTAGATCGCCTCGAAGCTCTCGGGGTTGGTATCCAGGGTGGCGCGGATCAGGGTGTCCCAGGCGCGCTGGTCGACCTGGCCGGTGCGGGCCAGATCGTCGACCAGGCTGGCGGCCTGGAAGACGCCGGCCAGGGCCAAGGCCTGGCGGGTGACGGGATCGTCGGGGACCCGGTGGATCGGCGTGGAGGCGGTCATGCGGCGACCTCCGCGGCGTTCCATGTCTCGCGGATGACCGCGCCGCCCAGGCAGATCTCGCCGTCGTAGAGCACCAGCGACTGCCCGGGGGTGACGGCGCGCTGGGGATCCATGAAGCGCACCTCCACGCCGCCGTCCGGCCGCGTGCGGAAGGTGCAGGGGACATCGGCCTGGCGGTAGCGGGTCTTGGCGGTGAGCCGGCCCTCGGCCATCGGTGCCTCGCCGGCGACCCATTCCATCGCCTCGGTGGCCAGGCTGTCGGTGTAGAGCAGCGGGTGGTGCTTGCCCTGCACGGCGATCAGTACGTTGCGCTCGAGGTCCTTGGCGGCCACGTACCAGGGCGCCTCGGGATGGTCGGGCAGCCCGCCGATGCCGAGCCCCTGGCGCTGGCCCAGGGTGTAGTACATCAGGCCCATATGCTCGCCGATCACCTCGCCCTCGGGGGTCTCGATCACCCCGGGCTGGGCGGGAAGGTACTGCCGCAGGAAGTCGCGGAAGCGCCGCTCGCCGATGAAGCAGATGCCGGTGGAATCCTTCTTCCTGGCGGTCACCAGGCCGTGGCGCTCGGCGATGGCGCGCACCTCGGGCTTCTCCAGTTCACCCACCGGGAAGAGGGTGCGGGCGATGGCGGCCTCGGGCACGGCATGCAGGAAGTAGCTCTGGTCCTTGTTGGCATCGAGGCCCTTGAGCAGCCGCGGGCGGCCGCCGCGAATTCCCTGGCGAACATAGTGGCCGGTGGCGATCTTCTCGGCGCCGAGCATCTCGGCGTACTCCAGGAACACCTTGAACTTGATCTCGCGGTTGCAGAGGATGTCCGGGTTCGGCGTGCGCCCGGCCTGGTACTCGGCGAGAAAGTGCTCGAAGACGTTGTCCCAGTACTCGGCGGCGAAGTTGGCGGTGTGCAGTCGGATGCCGAGCTTCTCGCACACGGCCTCGGCGTCGGCCAGGTCGGCCTTGGCGGTGCAGTACTCGGTGCCGTCGTCCTCGTCCCAGTTCTTCATGAACAGGCCCTCGACGTCGTAGCCCTGCTCGAGCAGCAGCAGGGCGGAGACGGAGGAGTCGACGCCGCCGGACATGCCGACGATCACCTTGCCTGGGGTGGCGGTCATGGGCGCCCTCGGAATCGGTGTGACATAAATGGGGCGTGATTATACATGATACGAGGGCCAGGCGCCGAGCGGTCGGCCACAAGGGGCGAGCCACAAGCAACCCCCGATGTGGTGAACGGCCATATGTGACACGTCACTCGCTACAGGGACAGCCCTTGCTTGCGCTGCAACAGAGGGCATCATCCTGGTCTTGCAGCTTGCAGCTTGCAGCTTGCAGCTTGCAGCTTGCCCCTACCTTTCGTGAATCACGTCCATGGGGTAGAAGCGTCCGGCCAGGGCGTCGCGGATGCGGCGCAGCACCAGGGGGCTTCGAAGCCGCCCCTCGCGCTCCAGCGCCTCGATCTGCTCCAGGGTCAGCCAGTGCACGGCGTGGATCGCCGGGTCGAGGGCGTTGCCCATATGGGCCAGGGCCATGCCGAGGAAAGCGTGGCTGTGGAAGGTCTTGCCGTCCGGGGCCTGGTAGACATACATGCCCAGGTAGTCGCTGATACCGACCCGCCAGGCGGTCTCCTCCTCCACCTCGCGCAGCACGGCGTCGCGGATCCGCTCGCCGGGCTCCAGGTGGCCGGCGGGCTGGTTGAACAGCGTCTGCGGGCCGCCGCGCTCCTCCTCCACCATCAGGAAGGCGCCGGCGCGCTCCACCACGCAGGCCACGGTGACATAGGGGTGCCAGCGGCTCATCGCCTGCCTCCTTTTCCTCTTGCCGGATGCCGCCCCTTGCCCCGGGGCTGGCGCGGGGCGTGCAGCGTCTCGCGGCGCCACTCGCCAGGGGCCAGGCCGTCGAGCCGCCAGGGGCCGATAGCCACCCTGACCAGGCGCAGGGTGGGGTGGCCCACCCGGGCGGTCATGCGCCGCACCTGGCGGTTGCGCCCCTCGCCGATGGTCAGCTCCAGCCAGGTGGTGACCGGGTGGCGCCGGGGATCCACCGGCGGGTCGCGCTCGGGCAGGCCGCTCTGGGCCAGGCGGCGCACCTTCGCCGGCCGGGTCATGCCGTCCTTGAGGGCGACGCCGTCGCGCAGCGCCTGCAGGGCGGCCTCATCGGGGTCGCCCTCCACCTGCACCCGGTAGGTCTTGGGCTGCTTGTGGCGTGGGTGGCTGATGCGGTGGATCAGCTCGCCGTCGTCGCTGAGCAGCAGCAGGCCTTCGGAGTCGTGGTCCAGGCGCCCGGCGGGGTAGATGCCGGGCACGTCGATCACGTCGGCCAGGGTGGCGCGCCGCTCGCCGTCCGCGCTCCCCCGGTCGGTGAACTGGGAGAGCATGCGGTAGGGCTTGTGGAGCAGGTAGAGGTTCATCGCGGGCATCCCTTCATGTCGAGCACTATGCCATGCCCGGTGCCATAACGCAGCGGCTCCCGTCTGCCTGGCGGCGGACGGGAGCCGGTAGGGCCGCCCGCAGGCGGCGGTCGCCGGGGCGACGGATCAGGCGTTGGCGACCAGCGCCAGGGCCTCGTTGAGGGTCTTGCTGGGACGCATCACCGAGCGGGCCAGCTCGGGATCGGCATGGTAGTAGCCCTTGAGGTCCACCGGCTGGCCCTGCACGCCGTTGAGCTCCTCCATGATGGTCGCCTCCTTGGCCACAAGGGTCTCGGCCAGGCGGGCGAAGCGCTCCTTGAGGCCGGCGTCCTTGTCCTGGGCGGCCAGGGCCTCGGCCCAGTAGAGGGCCAGGTAGAAGTGGCTGCCGCGGTTGTCGATCTCGCCCACCTTGCGCGACGGCGACTTGTTCTCCTCGAGGAAGCGGCCGGTGGCCTTGTCCAGGGCGTCGGCCATCAGCGCGGCGCGTTCGTTGTCGAAGGCCTTGGCGAGGTGCTCCAGGGAGGCGCCCAGGGCCAGGAACTCGCCCAGGCTGTCCCAGCGCAGGTGGTTCTCCTCGAGCAGCTGCTGGACGTGCTTGGGCGCGGAGCCGCCGGCGCCGGTCTCGAACAGGCCGCCACCCTCCATCAGGGGCACGATGGAGAGCATCTTGGCGCTGGTGCCCAGCTCCAGGATCGGGAAGAGGTCGGTGAGGTAGTCACGCAGGATATTGCCGGTCACCGAGATGGTGTCGAGGCCGCGCACCACGCGCTCCAGGGTGTAGCGCATGGCGCGCACCTGGGACATGATCTGTATGTCGAGCCCCTCGGTGTCGTGCTCCGCGAGGTAGGTGCGGACCTTCTTGATCAGCTCGTTCTCGTGGGGACGGTAGGGGTCGAGCCAGAACACCGCCGGCATGCCGGAGTCGCGGCAGCGGTTCACGGCCAGCTTGACCCAGTCGCGGATCGGCGCATCCTTGACCTGGCACATGCGCCAGATATCACCCTCCTCGACATCCTGGGAGAGCAGCACCTCGCCGGTATCCAGGTCGGTGATGTTGGCGACACCCGCCGCCGGGACCTCGAAGGTCTTGTCGTGGGAGCCGTACTCCTCGGCCTTCTGGGCCATCAGGCCGACGTTGGGCACGGTGCCCATGGTGGCCGGGTCGAAGGCGCCGTGCCACTTGCAGAAGTTGATCATCTCCTGGTAGATGCGGGCGAAGGTGGACTCCGGCATCACCGCCTTGACGTCCTTCATGCGACCATCGGCGCCGTACATCTTGCCGCCGGCGCGAATCATGGCGGGCATCGAGGCGTCGACGATCACGTCGCTGGGCGAGTGGAAGTTGGTGATGCCGCGTGCCGAGTCGACCATCGCCAGCTCCGGGCGCTCGTCGTGGCAGGCGTGCAGGTCGCGGACGATCTCGTCACGCTGGGCCTCGGGCAGGGTGTCCAGCTTCTCGTAGAGGTTGGCCATGCCGTTGTTGACGTCGACGCCCAGCTCGTCGAACAGCGCGCCGTGCTTCTCGAAGGCCTCCTTGTAGAACATCCGCACGCAGTGGCCGAACACGATGGGGTGCGAGACCTTCATCATGGTGGCCTTGACGTGCAGCGAGAACATCACGCCGGTCTTGCGGGCATCCTCGATCTCGCGCTCGTAGAACGCGAGCAGCGCCTTCTTGCTCATGAACATGCTGTCGATGACCTCGCCATCCTGCAGCTCGACGCGGGGCTTGAGCACCCGGGTCTCACCACTGGCGGTGATCAGCTCCATCTTCACGTTGCGGGCGCGATCCAGGGTCATCGACTTCTCGCCGTGATAGAAGTCGCCGCCGTGCATGTGCGAGACGTGGGTGCGAGAGGCCTGGCTCCACTCGCCCATGTGGTGCGGGTACTTGCGGGCGTACTCCTTGACCGCCTTGGGGGCGCGACGGTCGGAGTTACCCTCGCGCAGCACCGGGTTGACGGCGCTGCCCTTGGTCCGGTCGTAGCGCGCCTTGATGTCACGCTCCTCGTCGCTTGCCGGCTCGTCCGGGTAGTCCGGCAGCGGGTAGCCCTGGCCCTGCAGCTCCTTGATCGCCGCACGCAGCTGCGGCATGGAGGCGCTGATGTTGGGCAGCTTGATGATGTTGGCCTCCGGCGTCTTGGCCAGGTCGCCCAGCTCGGCCAGGTGGTCCTCGACGCGTCTGTCGTCGCCCAGGTAGTCGGGGAACTGGCAGAGGATCCGCGCCGCCAGGGAGATGTCGCGAGTCTCCACCTCGATGCCGGCGGCATCGGTGAAGGCGTCGATGATCGGCAGCAGCGAGTGGGTCGCCAGCGCAGGCGCTTCGTCGGTGAACGTGTAGATAATCTTCGGCGTTTTGGACATGGTAGCGTTGATCTCTCTGGTCACAGCGGAGGCGTGGGGACCGCGTCACGTCGCTGGCTCCCCGGCTGGCGGGTGATCCTAGCAGGATTGTCGACAAATGTCCCGGCCTCCTTACTCCCCTCGGGAGGGCGGTGCTATACTCCCGGCTCCACTGAACAGACCAGCACGGGAGTTCGCCATGGGGTATCAGAAGATCGTCGTTCCCGAGAGTGGCCAGAAGATCACCGCCAACGCCGACAACACCCTGAACGTGCCGAACCAGCCGATCATCCCGTATATCGAGGGTGATGGCATCGGTGTCGACGTCACCCCGGCGATGATGATCGCCATCGACGCCGCCGTGGAGAAGGCCTACAACGGCGAGCGCAGGATCCACTGGATGGAGGTCTACGCCGGCGAGAAGGCCACCCAGGTCTACGACGCCGACACCTGGCTGCCGGAGGAGACCCTGGAGGCCGTCAAGGAGTACATCGTCTCCATCAAGGGCCCGCTGACCACCCCGGTGGGTGGTGGCATCCGCTCGCTGAACGTCGCCCTGCGCCAGAAGCTCGACCTCTACGTCTGCCAGCGCCCGGTGCGCTGGTTCGAGGGGGTGCCGAGCCCGGTGAAGAAGCCCGCCGACGTCGACATGGTGATCTTCCGCGAGAACTCCGAGGACATCTACGCCGGCATCGAGTGGAAGGCCGGCACCCCGGAGGCCGACAAGGTCATTCGGTTCCTGCGCGAGGAGATGGGGGTCACCAACATCCGCTTCCCGGAGAACTGCGGCATCGGCGTCAAGCCGGTCTCCGTGGAGGGCACCAAGCGCCTGGTGCGCCAGGCCCTGCAGTACACCATCGACAACGACCGCGAGTCGCTGACCCTGGTGCACAAGGGCAACATCATGAAATTCACCGAGGGGGCCTTCAAGGACTGGGGCTATGAGCTTGCCCGCGAGGAGTTCGGCGCCGAGCCGCTCGACGGCGGCCCCTGGATGACCATGAAGAACCCGAAGAGCGGCAAGCAGATCGTCATCAAGGACGTGATCGCCGACGCCATGCTGCAGCAGATCCTGCTGCGCCCGGCCGAGTACGACGTGATCGCCACCCTGAACCTCAACGGCGACTACCTCTCCGATGCCCTGGCGGCCGAGGTGGGCGGCATCGGCATCGCGCCGGGCGCCAACATCTCCGACACCACCGCCATGTTCGAGGCGACCCACGGCACGGCGCCCAAGTACGCCGGCCAGGACAAGGTCAACCCCGGCTCGCTGATCCTCTCCGCCGAGATGATGCTGCGCCACATGGGCTGGGTCGAGGCGGCCGACCTGGTGCTCAAGGGCATGGAGAAGGCGATCTCCAGGGGCGAGGTCACCTATGACTTCGAGCGCCTGATGGACAATGCCACCCTGCTCAAGTGCTCCGAGTTCGGCCAGGCCGTCGCCGATAACATGTAACGACGTGCCCCCGATCGCCGGCCCCCGTCCGCCGAACCGGCGGGCGGGGGTCGTTGCGTTGAGGCGGGCGCTGAACCCTGCCGGCCCGAAGGCGTCCAATCCAGCTGGATGGACCCGGGATGCCGGCACAGTCGAGACCCCTATTTCCTATGTTCGAGCATGAGTTCGCAGGCGTGGTACGCGGCGGGATGACCCGCCCGCCCGGCACCGAGGAGGACGACGGCCTGGCGGTGCAGACCGCCGAGCCGGAGCTGGCGACGCCACCGATGTACAAGGTGGTGTTGCACAACGATGACTTCACCCCCATGGAGTTCGTGGTGGAGGTGCTGCAGACCTTCTTCCACATGGACAGCGAGACCGCGGTGCAGGTGATGCTGACGGTGCACACGCAGGGCAAGGCCACCTGCGGCATCTTCACCCGCGACATCGCGGAAACCAAAAGCCATCAGGTCAATCAATACGCTAGAGAGTGTCAGCACCCGCTGCTCTCCGACATCGAGGCGGCGGACTGACTCCCCGGACATGGTCGCGACGGGCCGCGCCGGGCTGCCGTTGGCTGGCGAGCTTGCAACGGCGGCGTTTGTGCCCGATGTTGATGATGCCGGACCCGAAAAGATCCGACGCAACGCCCTGGGCGGCAAGAAGGGGACTGCCATGCTGAGCAAAGAACTTGAACTGACCCTGAACACGGCCTTCACCGTGGCGCGCTCCAAGCGTCACGAGTTCATGACCGTGGAGCACCTGCTGCTGGCGCTGCTCGACAACGCCTCCGCGGCGGACGTGCTGCGCGCCTGCGGGGCCAACCTCGACAAGCTGCGGTCCGACCTGCAGGACTTCATCAACTCCACCACGCCGCTGATCCCCGAGGATCAGGCCGACCGCGAGACCCAGCCGACCCTGGGCTTCCAGCGCGTGCTGCAGCGCGCGGTCTTCCACGTGCAGTCCTCCGGCAAGAGCGAGGTGACCGGCGCCAACGTGCTGGTGGCGATCTTCTCCGAGCAGGAGAGCCAGGCGGTCTACTTCCTCAAGCAGCAGAACGTGGCGCGGGTGGACGCCGTCAATTACATCGCCCACGGCATCTCCAAGGTCGCCGGGCATGACCAGGCGCCGTCCTCCGCGGCGAGCGACTCCGAGGAGGCCGAGGAGGGCGGCGAGACCGCCTCCAACCCGCTGACCGGCTACGCCACCAACCTCAACGAGCAGGCCCGGATGGGCAAGATCGACCCGCTGATCGGTCGCGAGCACGAGCTCGAGCGGGTGGTGCAGATCCTCGCCCGGCGGCGCAAGAACAACCCGCTGCTGGTGGGCGAGGCCGGGGTGGGCAAGACCGCCATCGCCGAGGGCCTGGCCAAGCGCATCGTCGAGGAGGACGTGCCCGAGGTGATCGGCGACGCCGTGGTCTACTCCCTGGACATGGGCGCGCTGCTGGCCGGTACCAAGTACCGTGGCGACTTCGAGAAGCGTCTCAAGGCGCTGCTCGCCGAGCTGCGCAAGCAGCCCAACGCCATCCTCTTCATCGACGAGATCCATACCGTGATCGGTGCTGGCGCCGCCTCCGGCGGGGTGATGGACGCCTCCAACTTGCTCAAGCCGCTGCTCTCCTCGGGCGAGCTGCGCTGCATCGGTTCCACCACCTTCCAGGAGTATCGCGGCATCTTCGAGAAGGATCGTGCCCTGGCACGGCGCTTCCAGAAGGTCGACGTGCCGGCGCCCTCGGTGGAGGACACTATCCGCATCCTCAAGGGGCTGCGCTCGCGCTTCGAGGAGCATCACCAGCTCAAGTACACCGATGGCGCCCTGGAGAGCGCGGCGCGGCTGGCAGATCGCTACATCAACGACCGCCACCTGCCCGACAAGGCGATCGACGTGATCGACGAGGCCGGCGCCCACCAGCGCCTGCTGCCGCCGGAGGTGCGCGTCGACACCATCGACACCGACCAGGTCGAGGCGGTGGTTGCCTCCATCGCACGCATCCCGCCGAAGAGCGTCTCCAGCTCCGACCGCAAGCTGCTGGAGAACCTCGACCGCGACCTCAAGATGCTGGTGTTCGGCCAGGACGAGGCGATCGACAGCCTCGCGGCGGCGATCAAGCTCTCCCGGGCCGGGCTCAAGTCGCCGGACAAGCCGGTGGGCAGTTTCCTGTTCGCCGGCCCCACCGGGGTGGGCAAGACCGAGGTGGCCCGCCAGCTCTCCCATATCATGGGCATCGAGCTGGTGCGCTTCGACATGTCCGAGTACATGGAGCGCCACACGGTGTCGCGGCTGATCGGTGCGCCCCCGGGCTACGTGGGCTACGACCAGGGTGGCCTGCTCACCGAGGCGATCACCAAGCACCCGCACTGCGTGCTGCTGCTCGACGAAATCGAGAAGGCGCACCCCGAGGTCTTCAACCTGTTGCTGCAGGTGATGGACCACGGCCGGCTCACCGACAACAACGGCCGCGAGGCGGACTTCCGCCACGTGATCCTGATCATGACCTCCAACGCCGGGGTCGAGCAGGCCACCCGGCGCTCCATCGGCTTCCAGACCCAGGACCACTCCACGGACGCCATGGAGGTGATCCGCAAGACCTTCTCGCCGGAGTTCCGCAACCGCCTGGACGGCATCATCCAGTTCCATGCGCTGCCCGGTTCGGTGGTGCGTAGCGTGGTGGACAAGTTCCTGGTGGAGCTGCAGGCCCAGCTCGACGAGAAGCGCGTGCAGCTCGATGTCGACGAGGCGGCGCGCGCCTGGCTGGCGGAGAAGGGCTACGACCCGGACATGGGGGCCCGCCCCATGGCGCGCCTGATCCAGGAGAAGCTCAAGAAGCCGCTGGCGGAGATGATCCTGTTCGGCGAGCTCTCCGAGCACGGCGGCGTGGTCCACGTCAGCGTGGAGGCGGGCGAGCTGCATCTCGCCACCGAGTCGGAGATGGCCGACGCGCCCTGACCGCGGCGGGCGCCAGCCCGCCGTTCACCCACGACACAGCGCCCTGTCGAGAGACGGGGCGTTGTCGTGTCGGGGCAGGCGTCGAGGAGGGGAGGGCTCGACCGCGGGGATCAGCGGGAGCGGTAGACGATGCGGCCCTTGGTCAGGTCGTAGGGAGTCAGCTCGACCTTGACCTTGTCGCCGGTGAGGATGCGGATGTAGTTCTTGCGCATCTTGCCGGAGATATGCGCGGTGACCACGTGGCCGTTCTCGAGCTCGACGCGGAAGGTGGTGTTAGGAAGGGTGTCGACGACGACGCCTTCCATCTCGATATGGTCTTCACGTGCCATATAGGCGTTTCCTCGCTGTGGGTGAGACGTACAAGAATAGCGCGATATTGTGCCGCATGCCGACCGGCAAGGCAAAGAAAGCAGGGCTATCGCAGATAGCCTGGCTGCTCGATAGCTCGGGGCTGATCTGGCGATAAGCCTACGAGGAGGCGCTGTAAATACCTCCCTGTACGCTACCTCGGCCGTCCCTGGTCCTCGGACCTCCTCTTCGGCTTATCCCCAGCGCCCCTTGGTTCGGTAACTGCGATAGCCCTGGCAAAGAAAGGGCGCGAGGGCTAGTGCGATCGCAGTTAGCCATGCCGCGATAGCGAAAGGCGCCGGGGACAGGTCGTAGAGGGGGTCCTATGCCAGGGGTGAGGAGCATGCCTCCGAACGGGTTGGCCATGGATGGCCAGCACCGGACCTTCAAGCGGAGCGGGACGCGAGAGCGCAGCAGGGCATCGGTAGCACCCAGGGAGGGGTCCACAGCGCCCCATCGATGGTCCGGCGCTCCGGGGTCTGTCCCCGGGAAAGCCTTGAGCGGTGCTTCCATCTGCGATAGCCCTGCGAGGGCCAGGCGATTGCCTCAGGTGGGAATCAGTCGCCGCCAGTGGCGTCCCTCCAGTCGCTCCAGCGGCTGGAAGGCCTGCTTGTAGGCCATCTTGCGGCATTCGCGGATCCAGTAGCCCAGGTAGACGTGGGGCAGGCCGCGTCGCCGGGCCATCTCCACCAGGGTGAGTACCGCGAAGGTGCCCAGCGAGCGGCGCTCCCAGGCGGGGTTCGGGTCGAAGAAGGTGTAGATCGCCGAGAGCCCGTGCTCGAGCTGGTCGAAGGCCGAGACCGCCACCAGCCGTCCGGCCTGGCGCAGCTCCAGCAGCCGCGCATAGGGCTGGTCGAGGGTCAGGAAGGTGCGGTACTGCTCGTGGCTCGGCGGGTACATGTCGCCGTCGGCATGACGGGTGCGGATGTAGCGCGCATAGAGGGCGTAGTGCTCGGGGTCGAAGATCGCCGGGCGCAGGTGCAGGGTCAGGTCGGCGTTGCGCCGGGCCAGGCGCCGCTGGGTGCGGCTGGGGGTGAACTCCGCCACCGGGATGCGCACCGAGATGCAGGCGCTGCACCCCTCGCAGCGGGGCCGGTAGAGATGGCGCCCGCTGCGCCGGAAGCCGAGCAGCGCCAGGGCATCGTAGACGCCCTGGCCGGGCGACTCCTGAGGATCGAGGAAGAGCGTGGTGGCCTCGTGCCCGGGGAGGTAGCTGCAGGCGTGGGGCACGGTGAGGAAGAAGCGCAGATCCCGGGTCGGCTGGCGGGGGGTGTTGCTGCTCACGGTGGCTCTCTCCCTGGCTCAGGGCGTACGGTCGTTGGGGGCTGGCGGACCCTCGAGGGTCGCGAAGGACCAGCAGGCGGGCAGGAAGCGATCCGTCGACGCGGCGTCCTCGCCGGGGCGGCCCAGCCACTCTTCAAGATAGCCGATGAAGGCCTCCCGGGCGATGTCCCGGGCGCCCAGGCTGGCCAGGTGGGCGGTATGCATCTGGCAGTCGATCAGCCGGCCACCGCCGCTCGCCATGGCTCGGGCCAGCCGCACCAGCGCCACCTTGGAGGCGTCCGGCTCCCGCGAGAACATCGACTCGCCGAAGAACACCGGCCCCAGGGCCACGCCGTAGAGCCCGCCCACCAGGCGCTCGCCTTGCCACACCTCCACCGAGTGGGCGGCGCCCAGGGCGTGCAGGTGGCCGTAGGCCTGGCGCATCGCCTCGGTGATCCAGGTCCCCGGCTGGCCATCGCGGGGCCCGGCGCAGGCCGCCACCACGGCATCGAAGGCGCGGTCGGCGGTGACCGTGAAGCCTGCATTGCGCAGTCGCTTGGCCAGGCTGCGGCGCACCCGCAGCTCCTCCGGGCGCAGCACCATGCGCGGGTCGGGGCTCCACCACAGGATCGGCTGGTCGTCGCCGTACCAGGGGAAGATGCCACGGCGGTAGGCGGCCAGCAGCCACTCGGGGGTAAGGGCGCCACCGGCGGCGAGCAGGCCATCGGGGTCGCCAAGGGCCTCCTCCACGGGCGGGAAGTGCACGGGGAAGGGGGGCAGCCAGGGCAACATGGCGGGGCATCCTTGCGACGATCCCCCCAGTGTGCCGGTGGCGAGGGCGGCGCTCAAGCGCTGGCCACTGTGATGCGGCGGCCGCGCTCGGTATGATTGGCGCCACGCATTCGCAAGGCGCCAGGCGTGGCGCAAGGGGGATGACCAGTTGAGTGTCGACAAGCAGACCGTGTCGCGTCGTTCGCGCGCGACCAGCGCCACGGAATCGGCGAAACGCTTCGGGGTGAAGCTGCAGGGAGCGGCGCGCGAGGGGGTGGCGATCGTGCTGCTGGCGGCCTGTGTCTTCCTGCTGCTGGCGCTGTTCAGCTACGCCGGCAGCGATCCCGGCTGGTCGCGCAGCGGCCCCGAGACCCAGGTGGCCAACTGGATGGGCCCGGTGGGGGCCTGGCTCGCCGACGTGCTCTACTCGCTGTTCGGCGTCAGCGCCCTGTGGTGGCCCGGCATGCTGGGCTTCGCCGCCTGGCGGCTGCTGCGCTCCCGGCAGGTGAGCCTGACCTGGGACGCCACCCTGCTGGCGGTACGCGGCGGTGGCCTGATCCTGCTGCTGCTGGGCACCACCACCCTGGGGGCGCTGCACTTCTACCGGCCCGAGGGCCCCTTGCCCTACTCCACCGGCGGCATCCTCGGCGAGGGCCTGGTGGGGGCCCTGCTGCCCATGGTGGGCGTGGGCGGCACCGGGCTCCTGGCCTCGGCGGCCCTGCTGTGCGGCGTCCCGCTGTTCACCGGCATCTCCTGGCTGAGCGTGATGGACGAGCTGGGGCGCGGCGCGATCCGGCTGTGGGGCGGGGTCGCCCGACGCTTCGCCTTTACCCGCGACGAGGCGCCGGCCCCGGAAGAGACGCCTGCCGCACCCGAAGCGTCCGACGAGGGGCCACCGGCATCGTCACGGCCCGCCTGGTGGCGGCGCCTGGTGCCGGGACGGCCCGCCGCCTCCCGCGAGCCCGAGGCGGTCGGCGAGGGCCGCCGCGAGCCGGGCTTCGGCGATGATGGCGACACCGCCATCCCCTGGGAGGTGCCCGAGCGCACCCCCTCGGCCAAGCAGCCGGGTGCGGCCTACGCCGAGCATGCCGCGGCCGCGCGGCGTGAGCCCGGCCCCGCCGAGGCCGCTTCCGCCACCCCCCGTGCCGCGGGTGAGCCCTCCCGCGGTACCGCCGGGGCGACGGGCGCCTCGCAGGATGCCCCCGCGACGCCAGGCCCGGTGACCCCGCGGCGCGCGCCCGAGAGCGTGCCGGAGCCGGTGCTGCCCGATGACGACGACCCCGTGCCACCCCGCGATGCCCCCGTGCTGAGCGCGCGTGACGACGAGACGGCCGATACTCACCGCCTGACGGAGCGGGCCGCGCCCTCGCGTCCGGCGCCGAGCCCGGCGCCATCCCCCTCCCGAGAGGCGACACGCCGCGAGCCGGCCCTGACCGAGAGCCAGTGGGTCGACGGCGACGGCACCGATGACGACGAACCGCGCCTGAGCTGGGACGAGCCGGCGGTGGCCGAGGAGGCGGAAGCGCCCGAACCGGTCCGGCCGCCGACGTCTCGCGAGACGGCATCGGCGGGCCTGCCCCCCGCGGCGCTCCAGCCGCCGGAACCCGAGCAGGCCCCGGGTGAGGAGGAGGATGATGACACTCCGCGCCTGGCCGGTGCCGAGCAGGCCCGGGAGGCCGCCGAGGAGGAGGGCATGCGGCTGTGGACCGTGGAGCACCTCCAGAACCAGCGCCCGGTGCTGGATGAGCTGCCCGAGCCCGACGGCACCCTGCCCAGCCTGCGCCTGCTGACGCCGCCCTCGCCCCAGAAGCAGAACTTCTCCGGCGAGCAGCTGGCCGAGATGGCGGAGCTGCTGGAGGTGCGCCTGCGCGAGTACGGGGTCAAGGCCGAGGTGGTGGAGACCTGGCCGGGGCCGGTGATCACCCGCTTCGAGATCAAGCCCGCCGCCGGCGTGAAGGTCTCCAAGATCAGCAACCTGGCCAAGGACCTGGCACGCTCGCTGATGGTCAAGAGCGTGCGGGTGGTGGAGGTGATCCCGGGGCGGCCCACGGTAGGCATCGAGATCCCCAACCCCCACCGGGCGATGATCCGCCTGCGCGAGGTGATCGACTCCGACCGCTACCAGCAGGCCGACTCCGCCCTGACCCTGGCCCTGGGCCAGGACATCGGCGGCGGCCCGGTGGTGGCCAACCTCGGCAAGATGCCCCACTTGCTGGTGGCGGGTACCACCGGCTCGGGCAAGTCGGTGGGAGTCAACGCCATGCTGATCTCCATGCTGCTCAAGGCGACCCCCGAGGAGCTCAGGCTGATCATGGTCGACCCCAAGATGCTGGAGCTCTCCGTCTACGACGGCATCCCGCACCTGCTGGCGCCGGTGGTCACCGACATGAAGGAGGCCGCCAACGCCCTGCGCTGGTGCGTGGCCGAGATGGAGCGCCGCTACAAGCTGATGGCGGCCATGGGCGTGCGCAACATCGCCGGCTTCAACGCCAAGCTCGACGAGGCCGAGCAGGCCGGCGCCCAGGTGGCCGACCCGCTGTGGGAGCCGCAGCCCTGGGAGATGCACCAGACGCCGCCGGTGCTCGAGAAGCTGCCCTACATCGTGGTGGTGATCGACGAGTTCGCCGACATGTTCATGATCGTCGGCAAGAAGGTGGAGGAGCTGATCGCCCGCCTGGCTCAGAAGGCGCGGGCCGCCGGCATCCACCTGATCCTCGCCACCCAGCGCCCCTCGGTGGACGTGGTCACTGGCCTGATCAAGGCCAACGTGCCCACCCGCATGGCCTTCCAGGTCTCCTCGCGGGTCGACTCGCGCACCATCCTCGACCAGGGCGGCGCCGAGAACCTGCTGGGCCACGGCGACATGCTCTACCTGCCGGCGGGCTCCGGCATGCCGACCCGGGTGCATGGTGCCTTCGTCGACGATGACGAGGTTCACCGCGTGGTGGAGGACTGGAAGCGCCGCGGCGAGCCGGAGTACATCGAGGAGATCCTCTCCGGCGGCGTCTCCGCCGAGGCGCTGACCGGCCTGGAGGGCGAGGGCGGCGGCGATGATGACGCCGAGCAGGACGCCCTCTACGACGAGGCGGTGGCCTATGTCACCGAGTCGCGCCGCGCCTCCATCTCGGCGGTGCAGCGCCGCTTCAAGATCGGCTACAACCGTGCCGCACGCCTGGTGGAGGCGATGGAGATGGCCGGCGTGGTCTCCACCATGGGCACCAACGGGGCCCGCGAGGTGCTCGCGCCGCCCCCGGTAGGCGAGTGACCGCCACTGTCGCCTTGCGGCGACGGCGGGGCCGTGACCATGCAACCACCGTGAACCCGCCGGCCGCTCCGCAACCCGCCGGCGGTGCCGCGGTCCGAGGGTCAGGACGACCGACCCCCTTCTGGGAGACAGAGATGACAGTGAAGACGACCCTTGCCGCCCTCGCCCTGGGCCTCGCCATGCCGCTCTCGGCGCTGGCCAGCGAAGGCGCTGAGCGCCTGATCCGGCTGCTGGAGCCGCTCGAGACCTACCAGGCCGACTTCGAGCAGCAGATCCTCGATGCCGGCGGCGACCGCCTGCAGGAGGCGCGGGGCACCATGTGGCTGTCGCGCCCCGGCAAGTTCCGCTGGGAGGTGGACGCCCCCTACCGGCAGCTGGTGGTCTCCGACGGCGAGGAGGTCACCCTCTACGACCCGGACCTGGAGCAGGCCACCGTGCAGGCCCTGGACCAGCGGGTGACCCACACCCCGGCGCTGCTGCTCTCCGGCAGCGCCGACGAGCTGGTGGCGAGCTTCGAGGTCAGTCGCAGCCAGCAGGGCAGCGCCGAGCGCTTCACCCTGCAGCCGAAGGACGCCGATACCCTCTTCGAGACCCTGACCATGACCTTCCGCGGCGAGCGGCTGCGCGGGCTCGAGATGCTGGACAGCACTGGCCAGCGTACCGCCATCGCCTTCAGCGCGGTCGAGATGAACGCCGCGATCGACGACGCGCGCTTCACCCTCGAGGTGCCGGAGGGCACCGACGTGATCCGCGACACCTACTGAGGCCTTCGGCCAGCGGCAAGGCACAAGGAGCAAGCTTCAAGGAACCCCCTTGGCTTGCTCCTTTTGTCTGGGATGAGGCTGCCTCACCTCTTGGCATCACGCGCCGCCTTCGTCCGCCTCGGCATCGAGCTGCGCCCGCCAGGCCATCAGCTGGGCGTAGCGCTTCTCCTGGCCGAGCTCGGTGGGGCGGTAGAAGCGCTCCCGGGGCACCGCCTCCGGCCAGCAGTCGTGGGCGCTGCCGGCGGGGTAGCCGTGGGGCTCGTGGTGGGCGTAGCGGTAGCCCTCGCCATGGCCCAGGCTCTCCATCAGCCTGGTCGGGGCGTTGCGCAGGTAGGTCGGCACCTCCAGGCGGGGCTGGGCGGCCACGCACGCCTTGGCGCGCTTCCAGGCCTGGTCGATGGCGTTGCTCTTGGGCGCCACCGCCAGGTGGATGGCGGCGTGGGCGATGGCGCGCTGCCCCTCGTAGTCGCCCAGGCGCAGGTAGGCGTCCCAGGCCGCCATCGCCAGCGGCAGGGCTCGCGGGTCGGCGTTGCCCACGTCCTCCGAGGCGATGGCGGTCAGTCGGCGGATGACGTCCAGCGGGTCGCCGCCCCCCTGGAGGAAGCGGGCGATATAGAGCAGGGCGGCGTCGGGGCGCGAGGAGCGCACCGACTTGTGGATCGCCGAGAGCAGGTCGTAGTAGTGGTCGCCCTGCTTGTCGAAGGCGCTGGCCTGGTGGCCCAGCACCGCCTCCAGCGCCTGGCGCGGCAGCCGCTCGCCCCCCTCGGGGTCCGGCTCAGCGAAGTCGCAGGCGCTCTCCAGCAGCCCCAGGGCCCGGCGTGCGTCGCCGGCGGCGGCCCGGGCCAGGATCGCCAGGACCTCGTCCTCCACCCGGATCCCGCGCCGGCCTAGCCCGTGCTCCGCATCCTGCAGGGCGCGCTCCAGCACCTCCACCAGCTCCGCCTCGGAGAGCGCGGTCAGCACGTGCACCCTGGCCCGGGAGAGCAGCGCCGAGTTGACCTCGAAGGAGGGGTTCTCGGTGGTGGCGCCGATCAGCGTCAGCAGGCCCGACTCCACGTGGGGAAGCAGGGCATCCTGCTGGCTCTTGTTGAGGCGATGGATCTCGTCGAGGAACAGCAGGGTCGAGCGGCCCTGGGCCTGCAGGGCGCGGGCACGCTCCACCGCGGCGCGGATCTCCTTGACGCCGGCCATCACCGCCGAGAGGTGCTCGAGGTGGGCGCCGGACTCGGCGGCCAGGATCTCGGCGAGGGTGGTCTTGCCGGTGCCCGGCGGCCCCCACAGGATCATGGAGCGCACCGCGCCGCCCTCGACCATGCGGCGCAGCGGCTTGCCGGGCCCCACCAGGGCCTGCTGGCCGACGTAGTCGTCGAGGCGTCGCGGGCGCATGCGCCAGGCCAGGGGCGCATCCTCGTCGCGGTCGCGGGAGAAGAGGTCCATGGGCGACTCCTTGCGTTGATCCGGAAGCGGCAGGCGGCCGGCCGGGGTGCTAGAGTGGGGGAGCGGTGCGTGGCCGAGCCGGCCGTGCGCCGAACCCTGTCCGTGATGGCGCATCCAATGGAGAGTGCCTTCTCCCATGTCCCATACAGGAGGGCCCGACATGCCCATGCTGACCCAGCTGCGTCAGGATCATGCCAATATGGCGCGCATGTTGCACGTTCTGCAGCTCAAGCAGAAGACCCTGGCGACCGGCGAGCGACCCAACTTCCAGCTGATGCGTGAGGTGGTCGACTACATCCTCGACTACATGGACGGCTTCACCCACCCGCTGGAGCGGCTGTTCAGCGAACAGCTCGAGAAGGTGGAAGGGGGGCGTGAGGTCACCGAGCAGCTGGCCGAGGACTACCGCAAGCTCAATTCCCGCCTCGCCCGGCTCTCCAACGACCTCGACATGATCCTGATGGACGCCGTGGTGCCCATGGATCGCTTCTCCGACGACCTCAAGGCCTACCTCGACGCCCACCTCGCCTACCTGCGCGACGAACGCGAGAAGCTCTTCCCGATGATCCGAGAGCACTTCGACGACAAGGCCCTGGAGCGCCTGGCCGAGGCGCTGCCGGACGATGCCGCCGCCAGGCTCGAACGGCTCCAGCAGGCCTATCCGGAGCTCTACGCCGAGCTGAAGGAGGCGCCGGTCCCGGTCTGATGCCCGGGGTCTGATGCCCGGGCTGCCAGCCTCCCCGCGGCTGGGGTAGAATGCGCCCCATGCCGAGTCCCACGCCACCCCGTCCTTGCCCGTCATCCGCCGCCCGCCAGCCGTGGCGCGGCGCCGCCGTCGCGCCGTGCCGCTGCCACGGCGGCGTGGAGGTGGCGCGATGACCCTGGGGCCGGTGCTGGTGTTCGACTCCGGGGTGGGCGGCCTCTCGGTGGTGGCCGCGCTGCGCCGGCGCCTGCCCGGCGCCGCCCTCGCCTATGTCTGCGACAACGCCATGCTGCCCTACGGCCTGCGCGAGGATGCCTGGCTGGTGCGCCGCATTCTGGCGGTGTGCGAGGCGGCGGTGGCCGCCAGCGGCTGCGTGGCGCTGGTGGTGGCCTGCAACACCGCCAGCACCCTGGCTCTGGATGCCCTGCGTGAGCGGCTGCGGATCCCGGTGGTGGGCACGGTGCCAGCCATCAAGCCGGCCGCGGCCGCCAGCCGTAGCCGTCATATCGGCCTGCTGGCCACCAGCGCCACGGTGTCGCGTCCCTACACGCAGCACCTGATCGAGACCTACGCCGCCGACTGCGTGGTACGGCGGGTGGCCGCCGATGCGCTGGTGCGCGAGGCGGAGCGCCGCCTCGCCGGGGAGCCGCCCGATCCCGGCGTGATCGAGGCCGCCCTGTCGCCGCTCTGGGACGATCCCGAACTGGACACCGTGGTGCTCGGCTGCACCCACTTCCCGCTGCTGCGCGACGCCCTGGCCGCGGCGGCGCCGCGGGCGGTGGCCTGGGTCGACTCCAGCGACGCCATCGCCCGGCGCACCGCCCAGGTGGCCGCCGGGGTCACCCTCGCCGCGGGGCCCGGGCCGAGCCTTGCCACCGCCCCGGACCCGGCGCTGGCCGCCGCCCTGGCACGCTTCGGTTTCGCCGCCCCGCGTCGGCTCGTCATCGACTGAGCCCGGCTGCCATCCCCGACTGCTCCTCTCGATTCACCCATCATCGATTCCCTCAGGAGGCTCCTTGGCCATTCCCGTCGTCGACCCCGCCCGCTATGACCAGCAGCTCGAGGCCAAGGCCGAGCGCATCCGCCGCGACTTCGCGCGCTTCGACGTGCCCGAGCTCGAGGTCTATCCCTCGCCCCCCAGCCACTACCGCCAGCGCTGCGAGTTCCGTGTCTGGCACGAGGGCGACGACCTCTTCTATGCGATGTTCGAGGTGGACCCCGAGGACCCCAGGCGCAAGGAGGTGGTCCGCCTGGATGACTATCCCGTCGCCAGCCGGCGGATCAATGCGCTGATGCCGGCGTTGCTCGATGCCATCCGCGACGAGCCGGTGCTGCGGCGCAAGCTCTTCCAGGTGGAGTTCCTCACCACCCTCTCCGGCGAGGCGCTGATCACCCTGATCTACCACCGCCCGCTGGACGACGCCTGGGAGGCGGCGGCACGCGACCTCCAGGCGGCGCTGGGGGTGATGATTATCGGCCGCGCCCGCAAGCAACGCCGTGTGCTCGAGCGGGACCACGTCTGGGAGCGCCTCGCGGTGGAGGGGCGCGAACTCGTCTACCAGCAGGTCGAGAACAGCTTCACCCAGCCCAACGCCGAGATCTGCCGTTCGATGCTGGCCTGGGCCCGGGACGTGACCCGGGGCAGCCAGGCGGGTGACCTGGTGGAGCTCTACTGCGGCAACGGCAATTTCACCGTGGCCCTGGCGGAGAACTTCCGCCGCGTGCTGGCCACCGAGATCTCGCGCACCTCGGTGGCAAGCGCCCGGGAGAACCTGGCCGCCAACGGCATCGACAACGCCACCGTGGGGCGCATGTCCGCCGAGGAGTTCGCCGCCGCCCTCAAGGGGGAGAAGGGCGGGCGCCGGGTCGCCGAGTGGCGCCTCGACGACTACACCTTCAGCACCGTGCTGGTGGACCCGCCGCGGGCCGGTCTCGATGACGCCAGCTGCCGCCAGCTCAGCGACTACGCACGCATCGTCTATATTTCATGCAACCCGGAGACATTGGCGAGCAACCTGGAGCGCCTGACCGAGACCCACCGGGTCACGCGCCTGGCCCTGTTCGACCAGTTTCCCTGGACCCACCACTGCGAGTGCGGGGTGCTGCTGGAGCGGCGCGACTAGCCGCCCGACCTCGGCGGCGATGCGCACCCGGCATGCTCCATGAGCAAGAGGTCAAGTGGCTGGGGCGGGCTTCGGGAGTCGCGTAAGCTGGCGGCAGGGCGGCGCACCGCGCCGCCGTGTCGAACCCTACCGGTCGCAGGAGCGACCGTCGGACACCGAGGTGATGGATGCAGCACGTTGCGAATGACGAGGCCAGACAGGACCTGCTCAAGCAGCTTCACGAGCGGCTCGGCACCAGGCTGGACGCTGCCAAGGCCGAGGCCGTGGGCGCCTTCGCGGACTACTTCTACGCCGAGGTGCCGCTGGATGACCTGGAGGACCGGCGGCTCGACGACGTCTACGGCGCCACCCTCTCGGTGTGGCACTTCCTGCAGCAGTTCGACCCTGCCGAGCCCAAGGTGCGGGTCTTCAACCCCGACTTCGAGGAGCATGGCTGGCAGTCGCCGCACACCTTCGTGGCGGTGCTCCACGAGGACATGCCCTTCCTGGTCGACTCGGTGCGCATCGAGCTCAACCGGCGTGGCCTCACCGTCCATGCCATCCACAACGCCGTGCTGGCCACGGAGCGCGGCCGCGACCATCGCCTGGTGCGGGTGGCCTCGCCCAAGGCGGCCGACGCCCCGGCCCAGCGGGAGTCGCTGATCGTCATCGAGATCGACCGCCACTCCGACGCCGAGGTGCTACAGGAGATGCAGCAGAGCCTCGAGGAGGTGCTGGTCGACGTGCGCACCGCGGTGGCCGACTACGACCCCATGCGCGCCAAGGTGGAGGAGGCCCTGGCCGAGCTGCGGGCCGGCTGCCCGCCCCAGAGCGACCCCGACGACCACGCCGAGGCGATCACCTTCCTGGAATGGATGCTCCACGACAACTTCACCTTCCTGGGCTACGACGCCTACACGGTGACGACCCACAAGGACGGCAAGGAGAGCCTCGACAAGGTCAAGGACAGCGAGCTCGGGGTCTTCCGCCTCGACCAGCCGCGCTATCGCGAGCGCATCCGCACCGAGCAGGGGCTTGAGGATGGCCACTACGTGCTGGTGCCGGAGCTTTTGACCTTCACCAAGAGCGCCCATCACGCCCGGGTGCATCGTCCGACCTACCCCGACTACATCTCCATCGACCGCTACGACGCCAAGGGCAACCTGATCGGCGTGCACCGCTTCCTGGGGCTCTTCACCGCCACCGTCTACAACGAGTCGCCGCGCAACGTGCCGATCCTGCGTCGCAAGCTCAAGACGGTGATGGATATCGCCGGCTTCAACCCCAAGGGGCACAACGGCAAGCACCTGCTGCACATCCTCGAGGTCTATCCGCGTGACGACCTCTTCCAGATCGACACCCACGAGCTCGCCGAGACGGCGCTGGGCATCCTCAGCATCCGCGAGCGCCGCCGCGTGCGCCTCTTCGTGCGCGAGGACCGCCCCGGCCGCTTCTACTCCTGCCTGGCCTTCGTGCCTCGCGACGTCTTCTCCACCGAGCTGCGCCTGCGCATCCAGGACATGCTCTGCGAGGAGCTCGACGCCACCTTCGGCGACTTCAATACCTACCTCTCCGAGTCGGTGCTGGCGCGCATCCAGTTCATCCTGCGCTTCAAGGGCGAGCAGCCCGCCGAGTACGACCTGCGCCGTCTCGAGGCCAAGCTCGCCAAGCTGGCGCGCAACTGGCGCGACGACCTCCACAGCGCCTGTATCGACGGCTTCGGCGAGGAGCAGGCCAACCGCCTGATGGCTCGCTTCCGCGAGGCCTTCCCCGCCAGCTACCGCGACGACTTCAGCGCCCGCACCGCGGTCTACGACCTGCACCACATCGGCGAGCTGGACGACGGCGCGCCGCTGTCGCTGTCGCTCTACCGGCTGGTGGAGGAGGAGGGCAGCGGGGTCAACCTCAAGCTGTTCCACCGCGATGCACCGATCCCGCTCTCCGACGTGCTGCCGATGATGGAGAACCTCGGCCTGCGGGTGATCGGCGAGCGTCCCTACGAGATCGAAGCCAGCGATGCCGTCTACTGGATCCATGACTTCGACCTGGAGCACCACACCAGTGTCGAGGTGAACCTCCAGGAGATGCGCGAGCCCTTCATCGAGGCCTTCCAGCGCATCTGGGCGGGGGAGGCGGACAACGACGCCTTCAACCGGCTGATCATCGGCGCCAACCTCGACTGGCGCGAGGTGGCGATGCTGCGCGCCTACGCCCGCTACCTCAAGCAGATCCGCTTCGGCGTCTCCCAGGACTACATGGCCAACACCCTGGCCAGCTACCCGGAGATCACCCGCGAGCTGGTGACCCTGTTCGAGCTGCGCTTCGACCCCGCCGACCGCCCCGGCGAGGGCGAGGAGGCGGCCTGCGTGGAGCGTATTCAGCGCCTGCTGGATGATGTCGCCAGCCTCAACGACGACCAGCTGCTGCGCCGCTACATGGAACTGATCCGCGCCACCCTGCGCACCAACTACTACCAGCGGCGCGCCGACGGCGGGGTCAAGGACTACATCGCCGTCAAGCTGGAGCCGTCGAAGGTCACCGGCATGCCCAAGCCACGCCCGGCCTTCGAGATCTTCGTCTGCTCGCCGCGGGTCGAGGGGGTCCACCTGCGCGGCGGCAAGGTGGCCCGCGGCGGCCTGCGCTGGTCCGATCGCCACGAGGACTTCCGCACCGAGGTGCTGGGCCTGGTCAAGGCCCAGCAGGTCAAGAACTCGGTGATCGTACCGGTGGGCGCCAAGGGGGGCTTCGTCTGCAAGCGCCTGCCCGAGGGCGATCGCGAGGCTTATCAGCGCGAGGGGATCGAGTGCTACAAGACCTTCATCCGCGCGCTGCTCGACGTGACCGACAACCTCAAGGGGGGCGAGGTGGTGCCGCCGCGCGAGGTGGTGCGCCACGACGGGGATGACCCCTACCTGGTGGTGGCGGCGGACAAGGGCACCGCCACCTTCTCCGATATCGCCAACGAGATCTCCGCCGAGTATGGCCACTGGCTGGGCGACGCCTTCGCCTCCGGGGGCGCCAACGGCTACGACCACAAGAAGATGGGTATCACCGCCAAGGGGGCCTGGGAGTCGGTCAAGCGCCACTTCCGCAACCTCGGCGTGAACACCCAGCAGGACGAGTTCACCGTGGTGGGCATCGGCGACATGAGCGGCGACGTCTTCGGCAACGGCATGCTGCTCTCCGACCGCATCCGCCTGGTGGGGGCCTTCAACCACCTGCACATCTTCGTTGATCCCGACCCCGACGCCGCGGCGACCTTTGCCGAACGCCAGCGCTTGTTCGAGATGCCGCGCTCCAGCTGGGAGGACTTCGATGCCGCGCTGATCTCCGAGGGGGGCGGGGTGTTCAAGCGCAGCGCCAAGTCGATCCCGATCTCGGCCCAGATGAAACAGCGCTTCGGCATCAAGGCGGACAGGCTCTCCCCCAACGAGCTGATCCAGGCCATGCTGCGCGCCGAGGTGGACCTGATCTGGAACGGCGGCATCGGCACCTACGTCAAGGGCAGCGAGGAGAGCGACGCCCAGGTGGGCGACAAGGCCAACGACGCCCTGCGCATCGACGGCCGCGAGCTCAACTGCCGCGTGGTGGGTGAGGGCGGCAACCTCGGCTTCACCCAGCGTGGCCGCATGGAGGCCGCCGCTCGCGGCGTGCGCATCAACACCGACTTCATCGACAACGCCGGAGGGGTCAACTGCTCCGACCATGAGGTCAACATCAAGATCCTGCTCGACGAGGTGGTGGCCCGCGGCGACATGACCGAGAAGCAGCGCAACCGGCTGCTCGCCGACATGACCGGTGAGGTCGCCGAGCTGGTGCTGCGCGACAACTACCGCCAGACCCAGGCGCTGGACCTGGCCGAGCTCCAGTCCCGCGAGGGGGTCGGCCCCTTCCGGCGCTTCATCAGCGAGCTGGAGGCCGCCGGGCAGCTCGACCGGGGGCTGGAGTTCCTGCCCGACGACGAGGTGCTCCAGGAGCGGGCCGCCAACCAGCAGGGCATGCTTCTGCCCGAGCTCTCGGTGCTGATCTCCTATGCCAAGAGCGTGCTCAAGGGCGACCTGATCGCCTCCGACGTGCCCGACGACCCGGTCATCGTGCGCCATGTCGAGCGCATCTTCCCACGGGTGCTGGTGGAGCGCTATCGCGACGAGATGTACGAGCACCGTCTCAAGCGCGAGATCGTCGCCACCCAGGTGGCCTGCGACCTGGTCGACCACATGGGCATCGTCTTCGTGCGTCGCCTGATCGACTCCACCGGTGCCGGCCGGGCCGAGATCGCCCGGGCCTACGTCATCGCCCGGGAGGTGTTCCGCCTGGGCGAGAGCTGGGAGCAGATCGAGGCACTGGACAATCGGGTGCCAAGCGCCGTGCAGTACGCCATGATGCTCGACCTGATGCGCCTGATCCGTCGCGCCACGCGCTGGTTCCTGCGCGGTCGCGCCGGCGGCGATACCGCCCAGTGCATCGACTACTTCGCGCCGCGCCTGGCGACCCTTCAGGAGAGCATCGGCGAGCGCTTGAGCGGCGAGGAGCGCGAGGCCTGGGAGGCCCGTCGCGACGAGCTGGTCCAGGCCGGGGTGCCCGAGGCGCTGGCCGCCAGCGTGGCCGCCACCGGCAGCCTCTACGCCGGGCTCGGCATCATCCAGGCGGCGCGCCAGACCGAGGTGCCTCCCGAGCGGGTGGCCGAGGTCTTCTACGAGGTGGGCCACCGCCTCGAGCTGCCGTGGATGATTCGCCAGATCACCGAGCTCAAGGTGCGCGACAGCTGGCAGGCCCAGGCGCGGGAGACCTTCCGCGACGACATCGACCGCCAGCAGCTGGCGCTGACCGTCAGCGTGCTGCAGATGGCGGAGGGGCCCGAGGCGCCTGCCGAGCGGGTCGCCGCCTGGCTCGAGCGTCACGACGCCATGCACGCGCGCTGGTGCCGCCTGCTCGAGCAGGTGGGCAGCGGTGGCCAGGGCGGCTTCCCGCTGTTCGCCGTGGTGGTCCGCGAGCTGGTGGACTTCGCCGAGAGCAGCCGCGACCCCTGATCCGCGGCGCTCACCCGGAAACGACGAACCCCGCCATCCGGCGGGGTTCGTCGTTGCGGGGAAGGGCAATCAGAGCAGGAAGAGGGTCGCCAGCCCCAGGAAGGCCATGAAGCCCACCACGTCGGTGACGGTGGTGAGGATCACCGACCCCGACAGCGCCGGGTCGATGCCCAGGCGCTTGAGCACCAGCGGCACGGCGATGCCGGCTAGCCCCGCTGCCAGCATGTTGATCACCAGTGCGGCGGCGATGATCGCGCCGATCGCCACGCTCTTGAACCACAGCAGCGCCAGCACCGCCACCACCAGCGCCCAGAGCACGCCATTGAGGATGGCGATGCCGACCTCCTTGCGCAGCAGCCAGCTGCTGTTGGTGCTGCTGATCTGGCCCAGCGCCAGGCCGCGGATCGCCAGGGTCAGGGTCTGGCTGCCGGCGATGCCCCCCATGCTGGCGACGATGGGCATCAGCACCGCCAGGGCGACGATCTGCTCCAGGGCGTCTTCGAAGCGGCCGATCACCCAGGCGGCGAGGAAGGCGGTGAGCAGGTTGATGCCCAGCCACACGGAGCGCCGTCGGGCGCTGGGCAGCACCGGGGCGAACAGGTCCTCCTCCTCGTCGAGGCCGGCCATGTTCATCAGCGCCTGCTCGGAGTCCTCGCGGATCACGTCGACGATGTCGTCGATCATGATGTGCCCCAGCAGCAGGCCCGACTCGTCCACCACCGGGGCGGAGACCAGGTCGTGGGTCTGGAACAGGGTGGCGACGTCGCGGGACTTCATGTCCACCCGGATGCTGTCCACCTCGTGGTCCATCAGGTCGGCCACCGCCATCTCCGGCGGGTGGCTGATCAGCCGTGCCATCGGCAGGGTACCCTGGAAGAGGCCGTCACGGTCCACCACCATCAGCAGGTGGGTGTTGTCGGGGATCGGCGCCTTCCAGCGCAGGAAGCGGCACACCGTCTCCAGGCTGACGTCACTGCGCACCGCGATGGTGTCGGTGCGCATCAGGCGACCGGCGCTGTCCTCTTCGAAGGAGAGGGTCTCCTCGAGGCGTTCGCGCTGCAGGGCGTCCATGGAGCGTAGCATGTCCTCGGCGACCTGCTGGGGCAGGTCCTCGAAGATCTCCGCCAGGTCGGCGGTGTCCATGCCGGTGGCGGCGGCCACGATCTCCTCGTGGTCCATGTCGTCGAGCAGGGTGCTGCGCACCTCGTCGTGGACGTGCAGCAGTACCTCGCCGTCGACCTCGCCCGGCACGCGTTGCCACAGCCGGATGCGCGCCATCGGCGGCAGCGATTCCAGCAGCAGCGCGATCTCGGCGGGTTCCAGGTCGGCCAGCACCGCATCCACGGCGTCGAGCCGGCCGTCGCCCAGCGCGCGGTGGATGCGCGAGAGGCGGTCCTCGAGGGTTTCGGTGGTATCGGCCATGCGGTTCTCCCTGGTGGTATGTCGGTGCCGCGGCACCCTCCGTCGTCTCTGTCCCCTAGTAGATCACAAAACCCCCCGGGGCTGTCCTGCGCCGGCGTCGTTTCGCGGCCGCCGCACTGCTATACTCACGCCCGCCCTCGCTCGACACCCTTGCCCCCTCCCGCCCATCGCCAGGAGATGCCATGTATTCCGTCGCCCGCTCGCTGCTCTTCCGCCTGGATCCCGAGACCGCCCACGACGTGTCGCTCAGGGGGCTCGACCTGGCCGGGCGCCTGGGGCTGGCGGCGCGACTCGGCGGTGGGCGCGTCGCGGATCCGGTGGAGTTGATGGGGCTGCGCTTCCCCAACCGGGTGGGGCTGGCCGCGGGGCTCGACAAGAACGCCGACCACCTGGATGCCCTGGGCGCCCTGGGCTTCGGCTTCGTCGAGGTGGGCACCGTGACCCCCCGGCCCCAGCCCGGCAATCCCCGCCCGCGGCTGTTCCGCCTGCCCGAGGCGGGTGCCATCATCAACCGCATGGGCTTCAACAACGCCGGGGTCGACCACCTGGTGGCCCGGGTGCGGGCCAGCCGCTACGACGGCGTGATCGGCATCAACATCGGCAAGAACCTGACCACCCCGGTGGAGCGCGCGGTGGACGACTACCTGGCCTGCCTGGAGAAGGTCCATGCCCACGCCCACTACGTCGCTGTCAACATCTCCTCGCCCAACACCCCGGGGCTGCGCAACCTGCAGTTCGGTGAGCACCTCGACGGCCTGCTCTCGGCGCTGCGCGAGGCGGGCACGCGCCTGGACCGCGCCAGCGGCCGCCGGGTACCGCTGGCGGTGAAGATCGCCCCCGACATGGACGCCGAGGAGGTGGGGCTGGTGGCGAGGTGCCTGGCCGACAACGCCATCGATGCCGTGATCGCCACCAACACCACCGTGTCCCGGGAGGGGGTGGCGGGCCTGGCCCACGCCGAGGAGGCGGGTGGCCTCTCCGGGCGGCCGGTGTTCGAGGCCTCCAACGCCGTCATCCGCGAGCTGCGCTGCCAGCTGCCCGAGATGCCGATCATCGGCGTGGGCGGCATCGACAGCGGCGAGACGGCCCTGGCCAAGCGCCAGGCGGGGGCGGACCTGGTGCAGCTCTACTCGGGCTTCATCTACCGGGGGCCCGAACTGGTGGGGGAGTGCGCCCGGGCCCTGCGCGACGGGGCGTGACGCGGATCGACCGATGCCGATACCCGGACGCAAAAAGCCCGCGACGCGGCGCGGGCTCGGGGAAGCGTGAACCGCTTGCGGGATTGGGATCACACCACCATGGGGTTCTTGTGGATGCCGGAGACACCGGTCATGCCGGCCCAATGATCCCCACGACCTTCACGCCAACCGCTCATCCAGTATTCGCGAAGATTGACGTCCTGACTGGGACAGTCATCGCGGGAGCGACCTGAGACACCTGCCTTATAGCCATGGATATAGGCACGCTGGAAGCGATCACGTTTCTGTCGTTTCATTGGACTACCTCTTGAAAAGGTATCTGACTGGCTCGGCCTGCGACATCAGGCCGAGCCGTAACGTGCCACGGGCCGGGTGCGACAGGCCCGCTGACAGGAACGCATGCGTGTTTCCAGTAGCTACTGACTTATTGATAGCCCATCCTGATCCGGGTTGTCGACCATCGATTTGTAACAGCGCGTTCAAGCGCCTGTCATCGTCCACATTCATCCTATTGCCGCCGCGGTACCCGACATGACTTCGACCCAAGCCCCTTCTCCCCTCGACCTCCTGGTGACCTGCCCACGCGGCCTCGAGGAGCTGCTGGCCGAGGAGCTGGAGGCCCTCGGCGCTACCCCCGGCAAGCGCACCGTGGGGGCGGTGAGCGCCGCTGGCGATGTCGCCACCGCCTACCGCCTCTGCCTCTGGTCACGCCTGGCCAACCGGGTGATCCTGTGTCTCGCCCGGGAGGAGGGCGCCGCCACCCCCGAGGCGCTGCGCCTCGCCGCCGCAGCCCTGCCCTGGGAACAGCACCTGGCCGAGGGCAGCACCCTGGCGGTGGACTTCCATGGTCGCAGCGACGAGATCCGCCATACCCGCTTCGGCGCCCAGACGGTCAAGGACGGCGTGGTGGAGCGCCTGCAGGCCCGCGGGCAGGCGCGCCCGTCGGTGGACATCAAGGCCCCCGACCTGCGCCTCTACGCCCACCTGCACCGCGGTCGCCTCGTCCTGGGCATCGACCTCGCCGGGGAGAGCCTGCACCGGCGCGGCTACCGGCGCGACGTGGGCCACGCCCCGCTCAAGGAGAACCTCGCCGCGGCGCTGCTGGTGCGCTCGGGCTGGCCGGCGCTGGCGCGTCAGGGGGCACCGCTGGTGGATCCGCTGTGCGGCGCCGGCACCCTGCTGATCGAGGCCGCCATGATGGCTGCCGATATCGCCCCGGGCCTGGCCAGGGAGCGCTTCGGCTTCCACGGTTGGGCCGCCCATGACGAGGCCGCCTGGCGCGAGCTCAGGCGCGAGGCCGAGGCGCGGGCCGGCATCGGCCGCCGGCGCTGCCGCTCGCGCCTGTTCGGCTTCGACCAGAGCCCGGCGGCCCTCGCCGCGGCCAAGGCCAACGCCATGCGCGCCGGCATCCCGGCGCTGATCACGCTGCGTGGGGCGGGCCTGGCCGAGCTCGAGCGTCCCGCGGGGCTCGAGGAGGCGCCTGCGGGGCTGGTGATCACCAACCCGCCCTACGGTGAGCGCCTGGGCGAGCTGCCGGAGCTGGTCACGCTCTACGCGCGACTGGGTGAACGGGTACGCGCCGCCTTCCCCGGCTGGGCCCTGGCGGTGTTCACCGCCAACCCGGACCTGGGGCATCGCATCGGCCTGCGTGCCCACAAGCAGTATGCGCTGCGCAACGGTCCCCTGGAGGCGAAGCTGTTGCTGATGGCGGTGCCCGAGGGCGGCGATGACGCCGAGGTTGCCTCCGTCCCGACGCGCTCAGAGGGGGCACAGATGTTCGCCAACCGCCTGGAGAAGAACCGCAAGCGGCTGAGGAAGTGGCTCAAGAAGAGCGGCGAGCGCTGCTACCGGCTCTACGACGCCGACATGCCGGAGTACGCGGTGGCGGTGGACGTCTATGGCGACCGGGTGCACGTCCAGGAGTATGCGGCGCCGAAGTCGGTGGACGCCGCCCAGGCCCAGAAGCGGCTTCACGAGGCGCTGGCGGTGATTCCCGAGGTGCTCGAGGTGGACCCCGCCCGGGTGGTGGTCAAGCGTCGCCAGCGCCAGAGCGGACGCGACCAGTACCAGAAACAGGCCGCCACCGGCGAGCGCTTCGAGGTCCGCGAGGGGCCCGCCAGGCTGTGGGTCAACCTGCGCGACTACCTGGACACCGGGCTCTTCCTCGATCACCGGCCGGTGCGTCGGATGCTCGGCGAGATGGCCGCGGGCAGGCGCTTCCTCAACCTCTTCTGCTACACCGGGGCGGCCACCGTTCAGGCGGCCCTGGGCGGGGCCAGCGAGAGCGTCAGCGTCGACCTCTCCAACACCTACCTGCAGTGGGCCCGGGACAACTTCGCCCTGAACCGCCTCGACCCCGGCCGGCACCGGGTGATACGCGACGACTGCCTGCGCTGGCTGCAGGGCGCGCGCGCCGAGTTCGACCTGATCTTCATGGACCCGCCGACCTTCTCCAACTCCAAGAAGATGGCGGACACCCTCGATATCCAGCGTGACCATGGCCGCCTGGTGCGCCTGGCCATGGCCCGCCTGGCACCGGGCGGCACCCTGGTGTTCTCCAACAACCAGCGCCGCTTCACCCTGGACGGTGACCTGGCGGAGCACTACGCGGTGGAGGAGATCTCGGCGCGGACCTTCGACCCGGATTTCTCGCGCAACCCCGACCTGCACCACGTCTTCCTGATCCGCCACCGGGAATCCCGGAGAGGGGGCGACGCATGATCCGGCTGACCCTCTACACCACCCTGGGTTGCCACCTCTGCACCCAGCTGGAGGCGTTGTTGACGCGGCTCTGCCACGCGCCGGTCACCCTCGAGCGGGTCGAGATCAGCGAGGACGAGCGGCTGATGGCGCGCTACGGGGTGCGCATCCCGGTGCTTGCCGATGGCGAGGGCGACGAGCTCGATCGTGGCTTCGAGCCCGAGCGGCTCAGAGCCTGGCTGGCGGCCCGGGGCTGGCTGGATGAGGCGGCCTGGAGGTTACTCGCGCGGGAGCTTGCCGGCGAGGCCGAGCCCCGCGTGGCGCGGCCGGCGACGCTGCGCGGCGGCAGGCGCTATCTGGGATAGCCCGGCGTCGTCAGGAGCGGGATGAGCGTCGCTTCGCTCCTGGAAACTTACGTCTCGAGGAGCGAGAGCTGGCTGACCGCCTCGCGCCCCTCCGGGGTGTGATCCTCCTCCTCCAGCACCTTGCGAAAGCCCCGCGAGGCCTGGATGGTGGCCTCGTCGGCCAGCCACATCAGCGCCTGGTCGCGATCGTCGGCCAGCTGGTGTCGCAGGCCGCCGAACTGGGTGCCGATCTGCCCCCAGGCACGACTGAAGATCCAGTCGCCGAACATGTCTTGGTGGATGTGCACCAGCACATAGTCATGGTCGGTTTCCCAGCGAATGATCATCGAAGCTCCCGCGCTGCTGCGTGCCGGCCTGGGCGGCGAAGTGGTAAGGTGGTGGCCTATTGTAATGGCTTACCGGAGGCGGACAACGTGCCATGAGGATCCTCGTCGACGCCAACGTGCCCGCCGCCGACGCCTGCCTCGCTCCGCTGGGAGAGGTAGTGCGCCGTCCGGGGCGCGAGATCGCCCCCGCCGACCTGTGCGACGTCGATGCCCTGGTGGTGCGCTCCATCACCCGGGTCGATGCCGCGCTGCTGGCCGAGGCACGGCGGCTGCGCTTCGTGGGTACCTGCACCATCGGTACCGACCATGTGGATACCGCGCTGCTGGCCGAGTGTGGCATCGGCTTCGCCAGTGCCCCGGGCTGCAACGCCGAGGCGGTGGTTGACTATGTGCTGGTCAGCCTCTCGACCCTCGCCGAGCGCCAGGGCTGGCGGCTGGCGGAGCGCCGGGTGGGGGTGGTGGGCGCCGGCAACGTGGGCGGACGCCTGCTCGCGCGCCTCTCAGCCATGGGCATCGACTGGCTGGCCTGTGACCCGCCGCGGGTCGAGGCCGGCGACGTCCCGCCCGAGCAGGCCGCGCGCTTCGTCTCCCTCGATGCCCTGATCGAGACCTGTGACGTGCTCTGCCTGCACACCCCGCTGGTGCGCGAGGGCCCCCATGCCACCCATCACCTGCTGGATGCCCAGCGCGTCGCCGCCCTGGCGCCGGGGACGGTGCTGCTCAACGCCGGGCGGGGCGACTGCGTGGCGGGTGACGCCCTGCGTGCGCGCCTGGCGGGGCAGGCCGATATCGCCGCGGTGCTCGACGTCTGGGAGCGGGAGCCCGCCATCGACGCCGCCCTGCGCGACCTCGCCGAGATCGCTACCCCCCATGTCGCCGGCCACAGCCTGGACGGCAAGCTGCGCGGCACCCATCAGATCACCCGTGCACTCTGCCAGGCCTTCGGCCTGCCGTGCCGGGTCACCCTCGACGACCTGCTGCCGGCGCCGCCGCTGGCCCGCCTGGTGCTGGGGCCGGGGCTCGGCCCCGAGGAGGCCCTGCGCCTGGCCCTGCGCGCGGTCTATGACCCGCGTCGCGACCACGACGCCCTGCGCCGCGAGCATCGTGCCCGGGGCATGGCCGCCGGCTTCGACGCCTGCCGCGCCGACTATCCCCTGCGCCGGGAGTTCGCCACCCTCGAGGTGGTCCTGCCGACGGCGGAGCGCGAGACGGCGCGGTGGCTCGCCGGGGCGGGGGCCCGGGTCACCACCGCCTAGCCTCACCGTAGACGTGCCAACGCAACGGGCCCGCCAAAAGGCGGGCCCGTTGCGTGGCGGTGTTGCCTCGGTATCACTCGCGGCAGGCGGCTTCCTTGAGCGCGCGAACCCGACCTTACTCGCGGTAGGCGGCTTCCTTCAGCGCGCGGATGCGGTCGTCCAGAGGGGGGTGGCTGGCGAACAGCTTCTCCATCAGCGAGCGGGTCTGGCCCTTGGTGATGGCCATGGCGCGCAGGGTGTCCGGCATCTGGTCGGGCAGCTCGGTCTCGGCCTTGAGCCGCGCCAGGGCGTTGATCATGGCCCCGGAGCCGGCGAGCCTGGCGCCGGCGGCGTCGGCGCGGTACTCGCGGAAGCGCGAGAACCAGGCGACGATGGCCGAGGCGACGATGCCGAAGACGATCTCGGCGACGATCACCACCGCGAAGTAGCCCATGAAGCCGAGCCCCGCGCCGTCGTCGCTGCGGGCGCGCAGGAACTGGTCCACCAGGTGCGCCACCACCCGGGCGAAGAACATCACGAAGGTGTTCACCACCCCCTGGATCAGCGCCAGGGTGACCATGTCGCCGTTGGCCACGTGGCCGATCTCGTGGGCCAGCACCGCGCGCACCTCCTCGGGGCGCATGCGGTTGAGCAGCCCGGCGGAGACCGCCACCAAGGCGTCGTCCTTGTTCCAGCCGGTGGCGAAGGCGTTGGACTGCTGGGCGGGGAAGATGCCCACCTCGGGCGTCTTGATGCCGGCCTTGCGGGAGAGCTCCTCCACGGTGTCGAGCAGCCACTTCTCGGTGGCGTTGCTCGGCGTCTCGATGATCACGGTGCCGGTGCTGCGCTTGGCCATCCACTTGGAGAGGAACAGCGAGATCATCGAGCCGGCCATGCCGAAGATGAAGCAGAAGATCAGCAGGCTCTGGAAGTTGATCCCCTGGTCGCTGAGATAACTCTCCACGCCCAGCAGGCGCAGGGTGATGCTCGCCACCAGCAGTACCGCCAGGTTGGTGGCCAGGAAGAGCAGGATTCGCATCATGGTGGGGGTCTCCAATGGTTATCGGGGGAAAGGGGGCCGGAGTGAGGTGCCGCGCCGAGGCGCGGCGTTCAGAAGCATTAGCTTAGATACGGCCGGGGCCCGTGGGTTTCAAGCGCCGGGTGCCCTGGCCGGCGCCGCTACTGCCGGTAGCGTGACAGGAAGCGGGCGAAGCGGTCCAGGGCGTCGCCGAGCTGGTCGGCCCAGGGCAGGGTGACGATGCGCACATGGTCGGGTTCCGGCCAGTTGAAGGCGGTGCCCTGGACCAGCAGGATCTTCTCCTGCAGCAGCAGGTCGAGCACCATGCGCTGGTCGTCCTGGATGTTGAACACCTTGGGGTCCAGGCGCGGGAAGGCGTAGAGCGCCCCCTTCGGCTTGACGCAGCTGACGCCGGGGATGGCGTTGAGCTTTTCAAAGGTGATGTCGCGCTGGGCCAGCAGGCGCCCGCCCGGCAGGATCAGGTCGTTGATCGACTGGTAGCCGCCGAGCGCCGTCTGGATGGCATGCTGCGCCGGCACATTGGCGCACAGGCGCATCGAGGCGAGCATGGTCAGCCCCTGGATAAAGTCGGCGGCGCGCTGCTTGGCGATGCTGCCGGAGAGGGTCAGCCAGCCGGAGCGGAAGCCGGCGCAGCGGTAGCTCTTGGAGAGGCCGTTCAGGGTCACCACCAGCTGGTCATCGCCGGCCAGGGCGCCGGTGGCCACGTGCTCGACCTCGTCGTAGAGGATCTTGTCGTAGATCTCGTCGGAGAACACCACCAGGTCGTGCTGGCGGGCGATCTCCAGCAGCTCGCGCAGCACCGCCGGCGGATAGACGGCGCCGGTGGGGTTGTTGGGGTTGATGATCACGATGGCCCGGGTGTGGGCGGTGACCTTGGCGCGGATGTCGTCCAGGTCCGGCGCCCAGTCGGCCTGCTCGTCGCAGAGGTAGTGGACGGCGTGGCCCCCGGCGAGGTTGGCGGCGGCGGTCCACAGCGGGTAGTCCGGCGCCGGGATCAGCACCTCGTCGCCGTCGTTGAGCAGCGCCTGCAGGGCCATCATGATCAGCTCGGAGACGCCGTTGCCGATGTAGATGTCCTCGATGCCGACCCCGGGGATCTCCTTGCGCTGGCACTCCTGCATGATCGCCTTGCGCGCCGAGTAGAGCCCCTTGGAGTCGCAGTAGCCCTGGGCGGTGGGCAGGTTGCGCATCACGTCCTGGAGGATCTCCTCGGGGGCCTCGAAGCCGAACGGAGCGGGGTTGCCGATGTTGAGCTTGAGGATGCGCTGGCCCTCCTCCTCGAGGCGCTTGGCATGGTCGAGGACCGGGCCGCGGATGTCGTAGCAGACGTTGTGCAGCTTGTGCGATTTCCGGATCGGGGCGGTGTCCATGTCGGTCGGTGTCCAGTGTCCAGGGTGGTTACCAGGGCTGTCATGCGATCGGGGCTGATCCGGCGACGGGTCTTGGTGCATTCCCTTCGACCCGTCCCCGGCGCCCCGCCACCCAGGTGATCAGTGATTGGAAGATTATGCGGTGTGGCCGGCGTCGGCGTCACCCTCGCCGGAGGGTGGCGCCTCCACGGGCTCCGGCGGGATGTCCGCCGGGGTCTCCAGGGTCAGGCGGCCGAGCTTGCCGTCGCGCAGCTCGTGGAGCAGCACCTCGGCGCCGCGGTGCAGGTCCACCTCGCCGCCGGGGCGCAGGCCGCCGCGCCGGCTGGCGACCTCGGCCAGGATCGCATGGCCGTCGAAGCCGGCCACGGCCAGCAGGTCGACCCTGTCGGGGCCGTCGGCCTCGACCCGCTCGGCCTCGGGGTTGGGGGTGTAGGCCGGCAGTGCCTTGAGCCGGTAGCGGGCGGTGAGTGCCTCGGGGTAGCGGCGGGCCAGCTCGGCGGCGGCCACCACTGCCACGTCGACGTAGTCGATGGCGGTGTCGCGGATGGCGCCGCTGGCGGCCAGGCGATAGGCGCTGGCCTGGTCCTCGATCTTGGGCCACAGCACCCCGGGGGTGTCGATCAGCGCCACGCGGTTGCCGATGCGCACCTTCTGCTGGCGCTTGGTCACCGCCGGCTCGTTGCCGGTCCTGGCGATCGCCTTGCCGGCCAGGCCGTTGATCAGGGTCGACTTGCCGACGTTGGGGATGCCCATCACCATCACCCGCACGTCGCGGTCGGCGCGGACCTGGCCGGCCAGCTCGTGGCATAGCTTCGGGATGCGCTTGAGCTCCCGGGCCTGGGTGGTGGTCACGGCCAGCGCGCGCATGTCGGGCTGGGCGTCGAAGTGGGCGACCCACTCCCGGGTGCGCTCGGGGTCGGCAAGGTCAGCGCGGGAGAGGATCTTGAGCACCGGCTTGTGGCGGGTGAGCTCGGCGAGCATGGGGTTGGCGCTGGAGTAGGGGAGGCGGGCATCGAGGACCTCGATCACCACGTCGATCTCCGGCAGCGCCTCGGTGATCTGGCGCCGCGCCTTGTGCATGTGTCCCGGGTACCAGCCGAGCATGGGCGGCCTCTCTTGGTCTGCCTTGGAAAACGGCCGCCCATCTTAGCAGATGCACGGCCGCGGCAGGATGTGACGCAAGGCTACTCCCCGGCGTGGAAGTCCAGCGCCACCGAGTTGATGCAGTAGCGCAGGCCGGTGGTGTCGGCGGGGCCGTCGGGGAAGACATGGCCGAGGTGCGCGCTGCAGCGGGCGCAGGTCACCTCGGTACGCCGCATGCCGTGGGAGGTGTCCGGATGCTCCTCGATGCAGGTCGGCGTCATGGGGCGGTCGAAGCTGGGCCAGCCGCAGCCGGCCTCGAACTTGTGCTCGTTCTCGAACAGCGGGGCGTTGCAGCAGACGCAGTGGTAGATGCCGTGCTCCTCGCTGACCCGCCAGTCGCCGCTGAAGGGGGGCTCGGTGCCCTGCTCGCGGGTGACGCGGTACTGCTCGGGCGTCAGCTGCTCACGCCATTCGGCGTCGCTCTTCTCGATTTTCCAGGGCATGGCGGGTCTCCTCGTCGTTGGGGGATGAGGTCATTGTGGCACGCCAGAGACACGGCGGGGGAGTCCCCGGCGCTCGGCGGTCACGCCGCCTCGACGCAGGCGCCCCCGGCGTGGTGGGGGCGCATGGGGCAGGGCGATGACGAGGGGCGGGCTCAGACGTTGAAGCGGAAGTGGATGACGTCGCCGTCCTGGACCACGTACTCCTTGCCCTCCAGGCGCCACTTGCCGGCGTCCTTGGCGCCCTGCTCGCCGCCCAGGGTGACGAAGTCATCGAAGGCGATCACCTCGGCACGGATGAAGCCCTTCTGGAAGTCGGTGTGGATCACCCCCGCGGCCTCGGGAGCGGTGGCGCCCACCTTCACCGTCCAGGCCCGCACCTCCTTAACCCCGGCGGTGAAGTAGGTCTGCAGGCCGAGCAGGGCGTAGCCGGCGCGGATCACGCGGTCGAGCCCCGGCTCCTCCATGCCCATCTCGTCGAGGAACATGGCGCGCTCCTCGTCGTCGAGCTCGGCGATCTCGGCCTCGATCTGGTTGCACACCGGCACCACCACGGCGCCCTCCTCGGCGGCGATCTCCCTGACCACCTCGAGGTAGGGGTTGTCGTCGAAGCCGTCCTCGTTGACGTTGGCGATGTACATGGTGGGCTTGAGCGTCAGGAAGCCGAAGCTCTTGAGCTGCTTCTTCTCGTCGTCGTCGAGGCCGAAGCTGCGCAGCGGCTGGCCCTCGGCGAGGTGGGGCTGGATGCGGTCGAGGATCGCCTTGGTGGCGATGGCCTCCTTGTCGCCCCCCTTGACCACGCGCACCAGGCGCTGGATGGCACGCTCCACGGTGTCGAGGTCGGCCAGGGCCAGCTCCAGGTTGATGGTCTCGATGTCGGCGCGCGGGTCGACCTGATTGGCTACGTGGATGACGTTGTCGTTGTCGAAGCAGCGCACCACGTGGGCGATGGCCTGGGTCTCGCGGATGTTGGCCAGGAACTGGTTGCCGAGCCCCTCACCCTTGGAGGCGCCCGCCACCAGGCCGGCGATGTCGACGAACTCCATGGTGGTGGGCACCACCTTCTCCGGCTTGACGATCTCGGCCAGCTTGTCGAGGCGTGGGTCCGGCATCGGCACGATGCCGACGTTGGGCTCGATGGTGCAGAAGGGGAAGTTCTCGGCGTCGATGCCGGACTTGGTCAGGGCATTGAAGAGGGTCGACTTGCCGACGTTGGGCAGGCCGACGATACCGCAGTTGAAACCCATGGGATCGTCCTGGAAAGCGTGTTCGCGAGTGGAAAGTGGCGAGTATTCTACGAGATAACAGCGGTAAGCTCTAAGCTTTAAGCTGTAAGAAAACCCCGGGCGTGAGTCTTTGCCGCCACATACTGGCTTACGGCTTACGGCTTACGGCTTACGGCTTACGGCTTACGGCTTACGGCCGGCTTCTCCGCCTCAGGCGGAGAAGCTGTGCAGCCGGTTCATGGCCTTGGCCCACTGGCCGTCGAGGGCGTCGGGGAGGGTGGCCAGGCACTCGTCGATGGCGGCCTCGATGGCGGCGTGCTCGGCCTTGCCGGGGCGACCCAGCACGTAGTTCGTCACCTGGCGCGAGTCACCGGGGTGGCCGATGCCGATGCGCAGGCGATGGAAGCCGCGCTCGTTGCCCAGGGCGCTGACGATGTCGCGCAGGCCGTTGTGGCCGCCGTGGCCGCCGCCGCTCTTGTAGCGTGCGGTGCCGGGGGCGATATCCAGCTCGTCGTGGGCGACCAGCAGCTCGTCCGCGGCGATCTTGTAGAACTGGCACAGCGCGGCCACGGCGCCGCCGCTGCGGTTCATGAAGGTGGTGGGGTTGAGCAGGTGCAGGTCATGGCCCTCGAACTGCACCCGCGCGTGAAGCCCCAGGAACTTGCGGTCGGCACGCAGCGCGGCGCCGGCGCGGCGGGCCACCGCCTCCACCAGCCAGGCGCCAGCGTTGTGGCGGGTGGCTTCGTAGTCGGCGCCGGGGTTGCCCAGCCCGACGATCGCTCTGACCTGTCCCATGCGTCTTGCCTCCAAAAAAAATCAAGCGCCGGGGCGCTTGATCGACAGGGGGAGGGCCGCGCCAGGCGCGGCCCCTGAGCGGGTGAGGATCACTCCTCGCCCTGCTCGCCCTCGGCGGCCTCGCCTTCGTCTTCCTCGGCGCGCACCTTGGGCTTGGTGATGCTCAGCACCGCCTGGTCATGGTCCTCGCCGTGGCTCAGCTCGACCAGGGTCACGCCGGCCGGCAGCGTCAGGTCGGAGAGGTGCAGGGTGCTGCCCAGCTCGACGGCGGTGATGTCCACCTCGAGGTAGTCGGGCAGGTCCTTGGGCAGGCAGCTGATCTGGACCTCGTTGGCCAGCACGTGCAGCTCGCCACCCTCGTCCTTGATGCCCTTGCACTTCTCCTCGCCCACCACGTGCAGCGGCACGTTGAGGGTGATCTCGTGGGTGGCGTCCACGCGCAGGAAGTCGGCGTGGGTGACCAGCGGCTTGTAGGGGTGACGCTGCAGGTCACGCACCACCACCTGCTCGCTCTTGCCGTCGATCACCAGGTTGATAACCGAGGAGAAGAAGGACTCCTGCTCGATCGCCTTGTAGAAGGCGGACTTCTCGACGGCGACCGGCTGCGGCTCGCGCTCACCGCCGTAGACGATGGCGGGAACCTGCTCGTTCGCACGACGCAGGCGGCGGCTCGCACCTTTCCCCAGGTCGTTGCGAACGCTGGCGTTAAGGGTAAAGTCAGACATGGAATTGCCTCTCGTTTGAAGTAGGGAAACGCCAGGGTCCGCGACCAGAGCCCTGACGCTTCCGGGTGCCCCGAAGGGCGCTTTCCGGCGCCTGTTGCCGAGGTTGCCCTCAGTGGAGCTCTCTCAGTGGAACATGGCGCTGACGGATTCCTCGTTGCTCACCCGACGGATCGCCTCGGCGATCAGCCCGGCCACGCTGAGCTGGCGGATCTTGCCGCTGCGGCGTGCGGTGTCGGAGAGCGGGATGGTGTCGGTGACCACTACCTCGTCCAGCACCGAGCCGGTGATGTTGTCCACCGCCGGACCGGAGAGGATGGGGTGGGTGGCGTAGGCCACCACGCGATGGGCGCCGTGATCCTTGAGCGCCTCGCCGGCCTTGCACAGGGTGCCGGCGGTATCGATCATATCGTCGACCACCACGCAGTTGCGGCCCTCGATCTCGCCGATGATGTGCATCACCTGGGCCTGGTTGGCCGAGGGGCGACGCTTGTCGATGATGGCGAGGTCGGCGTTGAGCTGCTTGGCGATGGCCCGGGCGCGAACCACGCCGCCCACGTCGGGGGAGACCACCACCAGGTTCTCGTAGTTCTGGCGCTCGATGTCGTCGAGCAGGATCGGCGAGCCGTAGACGTTGTCCACCGGCACGTCGAAGAAGCCCTGGATCTGGTCGGCATGCAGGTCCATGGTCATCACCCGGTCGACGCCGGCCTTGACCATCATGTCGGCGACGATCTTGGCCGAGATCGGCACCCGGGCGGAGCGCACGCGACGGTCCTGACGGGCGTAGCCGAAGTAGGGCACCACCGCGGTGATCCGTGACGCAGAGGCCCGGCGCAGGGCGTCTATCATCAGGATCAGCTCCATCAGGTTGTCGTTGGTCGGCGCACAGGTGGACTGCAGCACGAAGACGTCCTTGCCGCGCACGTTCTCGTTGATCTCGACCGCGATCTCGCCGTCGCTGAACTGGCCGACCGTGGCGTTGCCCTGGTAGGTGTCCAGACTCTCGGCGATCTTACGGGCGAGTTCGGGATTGGCGTTCCCGGCGAAAACCATCAAATTTGACACGCGCAGCCACCTATGCAGTGTTGGGTCGACAGGGTTCGGATCGGGGAGGATCAACGATCCAGAACGTCATGAAGAGGAGAGCGGTTCAGGCCACGCGCCTTGAAGGCCTGCCAGCGCTCGCCGATCGCGGCGAGCAGCCGATCGGCCTGCTCCTCCGTCGCCAGACGGGCGAAGACGCAGGCACCGGTGCCGGTGAGCATGCTCGGCGCGCGCTCGGAGAGCCAGTCCAGCGCCGCGGCCACCGGCGGGTAGAGCGCTCGTACCGTGGCCTCGCAGTCGTTGCGCCAGCTGGACGCCCCCCCCTGCAGTGCGCGCGCCATGGTAATCGGGGGGGTGTGACGTGTCAATTCGGGGGCCCGGAACACCGCGGGGGTGGCGACCTCGATGCCGGGGTGCACCACCACGAACCAGGGGGTGTCGAGGGTCACCGGGGTGAGCCGTTCGCCGATCCCCTCGGCCCAGGCGGCGTGGCCATGCACGAAGACCGGTACGTCGGCCCCCAGGGCGAGGCCCAGCGCGGCTAGGCGCTCCAGCGACAGTCCCAGTCCCCAGAGGGCATCGAGGCCCAGCAGGGTGGTGGCGGCATCGGAGCTGCCGCCGCCCAGGCCGCCGCCCATGGGCAGGCGCTTTTCCAGGTGGATGTCGGCGCCCATCGGGCAGCCACTCTCGGCCTGGAGGCGGCGCGCGGCGCGCACGATCAGGTTCTTCTCGGGCGCCACCCCGGCGATCCCCGGGGTCAGGCGGATCTCGCCGTCGTCGCGGGGCGCCAGGTGCAGGGTGTCGCCGTGGTCGAGGAACTGGAACAGCGTCTGCAGCTCGTGGTAGCCATCGGCGCGTCGCCCGGTGATGTGCAGCATGCGGTTGAGCTTGGCCGGCGCCGGCAGGGTCAGGCGCGAGGCGGGCAGGGCATCACTCATCGTCGCCGGGACGCCATTCGTTGACCACCAGGGTGACGCGCAGCTCGCCGTAGGTCATCACCAGCCGACGCGGCAGCCACAGCCCCTCGCCGCGGGTCCAGTCGCGGTAGGCGATCTCCCAGCCATCCTGCTCGAGGCGCGCGGGGAAGCCCAGTTCGTCCCTCTCCAGGCGGTGGGCGCTCGCCTCGCCGGGCAGGCCGCGCACCCAGCGGGAGAGGGCGCCCAGCGGCAGCGACCAGCCCAGTTGTGCCTCCATCAGCGCCTCGGGGGTCTCGGCCTCGAAGCGTCCCTCGGCGTTGGTCAGCGAGAAGCGCCCCTCGCGTCCCTCCAGGGTGGTGCGACCGCCGCCGAAGGGGCCGCTGATCAGCAGGCGGTAGTAGTGGGGGTACTGGCTCCAGTCGAGGGTGGCGCTGGTGGAGTCCTGCGGGGTGCGCAGCCCGACCTTGCCGGCCAGCTGCCAGGTCTCCAGGGCCTCGACGCGCTCGATCTGGGCCTGCCACTGGCCGGCGGCGCGTTCCCCTTCGGGCAGTGGCGCCTGGCGGGCACAGCCGGCGGCCAGGGCCAGCAGCAGCAGGGCGGCGATAAGGCGTAGCGGTCGTGGGTGTCGCATGGGGTTCCTTGAATGGCGGGCAGGCGTGATCAGTCGGCGGCAGGCGCGGGGGTGAGTCCCGGCTCTCGCTCGAGCAGCTCCTCGATCAGCGGGCGCTCGTCGAAGCGCTCCAGGGCCTCGCCGACCAGCTCGCGGGCCGCCTCTTGGCGCCCCAGCACCCACAGCACCTCGGCGAGATGGGCGGCGATCTCCTGGTCGGGCATCGCCGCGTAGGCACGCTCGAGCCAGGGTAGGGCGGCCATGGGGTCGCCCTGTCGATAGCGCACCCAGCCCAGGCTGTCGAGGATGGCGGGGTTGTCGGGGTCGAGCTCGTGGGCCCGCTCGATCAGCTCGCGGGCCTCATCCAGGCGCGCGGCGGGCCCCTGGTCGGCCAGGGTGTAGCCCAGGGCGTTGAGGGCCATGGCGTTGTCGGGGTTTCGCTCGATGATGCGCCCCAGGTCGCGCTCCATGCCCTCGAGGTCACCGGCCTCGAAGGCGCGCATGCCGCGCAGGTAGAGCAGCGCCTCGTCATTGGGGGTGCGCGCGAGCTCGCGGTCGAGCAGGGCGTCGGCGGCCGCCTCCTGTCCCTCGCGGTCGAGCAGTTCCACCTCCAGGCCGACCAGGTCGTCGAAGCGGTCGTCGTGGCGCAGGCGCTCGGCGCGCAGGAAGTCGCGGGCGTCGTCGAGGCGGTCCTCCTCGATCAGCGCCTCGGCGGCGCGCAGGCGGCTGAGCAGGAAGGCCTCGTCGTCACGCACCTGGCGGTAATAGAGGAGGGCGTTGTCGGCCTCGCCCTCGTCTCGGGCGATGTCACCCAGCAGCAGGAAGGCGCCGGCCGGGGCATCGGGCTCCTCCACCAGGGGCAGCAGCAGGCGGCGCGCCGGTTCGGGGTAGCCCTCGTCGAGGTAGAGCCGGGCCAGGCCGATGGCCAGGCTGGCGTCGCCGGTGTGCTCCGCGAGCAGGGCGTCGGTGCGCGCCTCGGCGGCCGCCACGTTACCAAGGCGCAGCTCGCTCTGGGCCAGCAGCAGGATGAAACGCGCATCGCCGGGGGAGACCTCGAGGCCGCGGGCGGCGGCGGCACGGGCGGCGCGCGGGTCGTCGGCCTCCTGGGTCAGGCGGGCCCGGGTCAGCCACAGCGCGGGAAGTTCGGGGGCACGGTCGCCCAGGCGGTCGAGGCGGCGCTCGGCGGCCTCGGTATCGCCGACGGCGACCTCGAGCAGGGCGGTGGCGAGCTCGGCATCGTGACGACGGGCGTCGCTCGGCGCCTCGCGCAGGTGGTCGCGCAGCAGGGCCAACAGCGGGGCGGGGTCGGCCTCGGCGGCCAGTGCCGACTCCACCAGCGAGGTGATCTCGCTGTCGCCGCCCTCGCGCACCAGGGCCAGGCGCTGGCGCAGCGCCTCGGGCCAGTCGCCGCGCTGCACGGCGAGCCCGGCCAGCAGCCGCGCCGGGGCAGGGCTGTCGGGGGAGAGCGCCTGCCACTCCCGGGCGGCGCGGTTGAGCAGCTCGCGCTGGTCGCCGAAGCTGGCGGCCAGGGCCGCCCGCTCGGCCAGGCCGGGATCGCCGTAGCGCTCGCTGGCCGCCAGGTAGCCCTCGGCGGCGCGACGGTAGTCGCCACGCTGGCCGGCGAGCTCCGCGGTGAGCAGCCCCGCCAGCCCCTCGGCGTCGAGGCCGCGGGTGATGGGCGGGGCGCCCTCCAGCGGGTCCGCCATCGCCGGCGTCCCCGCCGCATCATGGGAGAGCGCCTGGCAACCGGCCAGCAGCAGGGCCAGCGAGGGGGCCGCCAGGCGCAGTAACGGGGAGGAGAAGGGGGCGCGGGCCATGGGGGTCTCGGCTTGCGGGGCGTGGCCCCAGCATAACGGCTCGGCCGGCGCGGGCAAAGGCACCGCGGGGGAGAGCCCTTGCCGGCAGGGCTGTGATAGAATCCTGGCGCTCGGCCTGGAGGCCGAATCGCCGCACACACCACGTTCAAGATGCCCGACGCATGACGCTGCTTGCCCTTGGAATCAACCATCGCACCGCCACCGTAGAGGTGCGTGAACAGGTGGCCTTCGACCCCGCCGAGCTCGACGCCGCGCTGGGCGAGCTGCGTAGCCTGCCCGAGGTCAGGGAGGCGGCCGTGCTCTCCACCTGCAACCGCACCGAGCTTTACTGCGTGACCGAGCCCGAGGGCGAGACGGTGGTGCTGGACTGGCTGGGCCGCTTCCACGGCCTGCCGGTGGAGGACCTCTCGCGCTGCGCCTACCACTACCTGGACCACGAGGCCGCGCGCCACCTGATGCGGGTGGCGGTGGGGCTCGACTCGATGGTGCTGGGTGAGCCGCAGATCCTGGGCCAGCTCAAGGATGCCTACCAGGCCAGCCGCGAGGCCCGTGGCCTGGGCAAGGAGCTCGAGTGCCTCTTCCAGCACACCTTCGCGGTGGCCAAGCAGGTGCGCACCGAGACCGGCATCGGCCGCAACCCGGTATCGGTGGCCTACGCCGCGGTGAGCCTGGCCAGCCGCATCTTCGAGGACTTCGGCCGCGCCCGAGCGCTGCTGATCGGCGCCGGCGAGACCATCGAGCTGGTCGCCCGCCACCTGGTGGAGGCGGGGGTGCGCCAGCTGACCGTGGCCAACCGCACCCGCGAGCGCGGCGAACAGCTGGCCGCGCCCCTGGGGGGCCAGGCGATCACCCTGGACGCCATCCCCGACGCCCTGGCGGAGGCCGACATCGTCATCTCCTCCACCGCCGCCCCGCTGCCGATCCTCGGCAAGGGCATGGTGGAGCGGGCGCTGAAGAAGCGCCGCTACCGGCCGATCTTCATGGTCGACATCGCCGTGCCCCGGGACATCGAGCCCGAGGTGGGGCAACTGGCCGACATCTTCCTCTACACGGTCGACGACCTGCAGGAGGTGATCGCGGAGAACCGCCGTCACCGCCAGGTGGCCGCCGACCAGGCCGAGTCGCTGATCGAGCACGGCGTGGGCGCCTGGCTCCACGACCGGCGCATCCGCAGCGGCGGAGAGCTGATCCACGACTACCGTTCCCGCGCCGAGAGCCTGCGCGACCACTCCCTGGAGCAGGCCCTGGCGCGGCTTGGCCGCGGCGAGGAGCCCGAGGCGGTGGTGCGGCGCCTGGCCCACCAGCTGACCAACCGGCTGCTGCACGGCCCCACCGTGGCCCTGCGCGAGGCGGCCTCCGCCGAGCGTCACGACCTGCTCCAGGCGGCGACCGACCTGCTGCTCGACGCGACCCCCGACAAGACCCGATAGGACCATCCATGAAAGCTTCCCTGCGTGCGCGTCTCGACGCCTTCGGCGAGCGCTTCGAGGAGCTCGCCGCCCTGCTGGCGGAGCCCGAGGTGATCGGCGACCAGTCCCGCTTCCGCGACTACTCCCGCGAATACGCCGAGCTCGAGGCGCTGGTGGAGGCGTGGCGCGACTACCGCGCCGTGGAGGGCGACCTCGAGGCCGCCGAACAGCTCGCCTCCGACAGCGACCCCGAGATGCGCGAGCTGGCCGAGCTGGAGCTCGCCGAGGGGCGCGACAAGCGCGACGCCCTGGAGGCGCGCCTCAAGCGCCTGCTGGTGCCCAAGGACCCCGACGACGGCCGCAGCGTCTTCCTCGAGGTGCGCGCCGGCACCGGCGGCGACGAGGCGGCGCTGTTCGCCGGCGACCTCTTCCGCATGTACTCCCGCTACGCCGAGAAGCACGGCTGGAAAGTGGAGGTGATCAGCGCCAGCCACGGCGAGCAGGGCGGCTACAAGGAGATCATCGCGCGCATCAAGGGTGAGGGGGCCTACGCCCGGCTCAAGTTCGAGTCCGGCGCACACCGCGTGCAGCGCGTGCCGGCCACCGAGTCCCAGGGGCGCATCCACACCTCCGCCTGCACCGTGGCGGTGATGCCCGAGGTGGAGGCGGTGGGCGACATCGACCTCGACCCGAACGACCTGCGCGTGGACACCTTCCGCTCCAGCGGCGCCGGTGGCCAGCACGTCAACACCACCGACTCCGCCATCCGCATCACCCACCTGCCCAGCGGCGTGGCGGTGGAGTGCCAGGAGGAGCGCAGCCAGCACAAGAACCGCGCCAAGGCGATGTCGCTGCTGGCCGCCCGGCTCAAGCAGCACGCCGTGGACAGCCAGCGCCAGCAGCAGGCCGATACCCGGCGCTCGCTGGTGGGCTCCGGCGATCGCAGCGAGCGTATCCGCACCTACAACTTCCCCCAGGGGCGGGTCACCGACCACCGCATCAACCTCACCCTCTACAAGCTCGCCGAGGTGATCGGCGGCGAGCAGCTCGACGAGGTGATCGAGCCGCTGATCCACGAGTACCAGGCCGAGCAGCTCGCCGCCCTCCAGCAGGAGGCCTGAGGTGTCGACGACGGCCGTGACCCTCGATGCCCTGCTGGTCGAGGCCGCGACGCGCCTGGTCGCCGCCGGCTCGCCCTCGGCGCGCCTCGACGCCGAGGTGCTGCTATGCCATGTGCTGGGGGTCGAGCGCACCTGGCTCTACACCTGGGGCGACCGCCCGGCCGAGGCGGCGGCGGCGCGGCGCTTCCGCGAGCTGGTGGCACGCCGCGAGGCCGGGGAGCCGGTGGCCTACCTGACCGGCGAGCGGGAGTTCTGGGGGCTCGCCCTGGCCACCGACCCCAGTACCCTGATCCCGCGGCCCGACACCGAGACCCTGGTGGAGGCGGCGCTGGCCCTGGCGCCGGCGACCCGGGGACGGCTTCTCGACCTGGGCAGCGGCAGCGGCGCCATCGCCCTGGCCTTCGCCAGCGAGCGCCCCGGCTGGCGGGTGCTGGGGTTGGAGCTGCAGCCGGAGGCGGTGGCCCTGGCGCGACACAATGCCGCACGCCACGCCCTGACCAACGCCGAGTTCCGCGAGAGCGACTGGTTCTCGGCCCTGGCCGCGGGGGCGACCGCCGAGCGCTTCGACCTGATCGTCTCCAACCCTCCCTATATCGCCGCGGACGACCCGCACCTGGCCGAAGGCGACGTGCGCTTCGAGCCGCGCTCGGCGCTGGTGGCCGGCGACGCGGGCTTGGCCGACCTGCGCCACCTGGTGGCCCGGGCGCGGGAGCACCTGCGACCCGCTGGCTGGCTGCTGCTGGAGCATGGCTTTCGCCAGGCCGCGGCGGTGCGCCAGGCCCTTCTCGCGGCGGGCTACGCCGAGGTGGCCAGCCGCCGCGACCTGGGTGGCCACGAGCGCATCAGCCTGGGGCGCCAGCCAGCCTGAGTCAGACCAAGCGTTGATAGCCGCCGACGGGAGGCTGTGGTACACCTTCGGCAGAGGATTTTTCCGTTTGCCGCCGTGATCTCGGGCGATTTCCAGTGGATTTCGCTGTCACGGCGGCGCTCAAGACTCTGCCGACCGGTGCCTGCCATTACAATGAAAGCCAAGACACGCTCTCTCGACCGTATCGACCTCAAGATCCTGCGCTGCCTGCAGGAGAACGCCCGCATCTCCTACGTCGACCTCGCCGCCCAGGTGGGGCTCTCCACCACCCCCTGTCTGGAGCGGGTCAAGCGCCTGGAGCGCGCCGGGGTGATCCGCGGCTACAAGGCCGTGCTCGACCCCCGTGCGCTCAAGGCCAACCTGCTGGTGTTCGTGGAGATCAGCCTGGAGACCCAGTCCCCGGCGGTGTTCGACGAGTTCCGTCGCGCCGTGGCGCGGCTGCCCCAGATCCAGGAGTGCCACCTGGTCTCCGGCCAGTTCGACTACATCCTCAAGTGCCGCATCCCCGAGATGGCCGCCTACCGCCAGCTGCTCGGCGACGTGGTGCTGACCCTGCCCGGGGTCAAGGAGTCCAAGAGCTATGTGGTGATGGAGGAGGTCAAGGAGGCGTTCTCCCTGCACGTGCCCGACATCGAGGAGTTCGACAGCAAGTGAATCCCCCCATGCACGACCGCGACCTGCTGCGCTACAGCCGCCAGATCATGCTGGAGGCCATCGACATCGAGGGGCAGGAGCGCCTGCTGGCCGGCCACGCCCTGGTGGTCGGCGCCGGCGGGCTCGGCTCGCCGGTGGCCCTCTATCTCGCCGCCGCCGGGGTGGGGCGCCTGACCCTGGCCGATGCCGACGAGGTCGAGCTCTCCAACCTGCAGCGCCAGATCGCCCATGGCGAGGCGGACCTGGGGCGCAACAAGGCCGAGTCGGCCCGCGAGGCGGCCCAAGCGCTCAACCCGGGGTGTCGCATCGAGGCGCGCACGACCCACCTGGAGGGGCAGGCCATGACGGCGGCGGTAGCCGCGGCCGACGTGGTGCTCGACTGCACCGACCGTTTCTCCAGCCGCTACGCCATCAACGCCGCCTGCCGCGCGGCCGGGGTGCCGCTGGTCTCCGGGGCGGCGATCCGCTTCTCCGGCCAGCTGGCGGTGTTCGATCCCCGTGATTCCGAGGGACCCTGCTACGCCTGCCTCTACCCTCCGGACGGCCAGGGCGACGCCGCGCTCTCCTGCGCGGAGAGCGGCGTGGTGGCGCCGCTGGTGGGGCTGATCGGCAGCTTCCAGGCGCTGGAGGCGATCAAGCTGCTGGCCGGCGCTGGGACCCCGCATCGGGGGCTCGCCACCTTCGATGGGCTCAGCGGCGAGTGGCGCCGCTTCACGGTGCCCCGCGACCCGCGCTGCCCCGTCTGTGGCGAGGCGTAGTGCTCGTGTTTTCTTGACGACGGGGCCCTGGCGGGGTGTCTGGCATGCCTCGGAATATTCCCGGGGGCGGCGTGAAATGGCGAGAAAGCGGGGTAGGCGGGTGGCGGTGGCTCGGTAAGCGTTGTTATTGAATACTTGACATCGATGCGGCGTCTGGTGTCAAACTGAGGTCACCACGACGGCCATCACGCCAACAACAACCATTCGCCACGGCGCACCGCGCCCAGCCTCGGGGAGCCCGCATGATCGACCCTCTCGACCCACCGACCTCCTGGTATCGCGCCTCCATCGCCGTGGACCCGGGCGACTGCTCCCCCCTCGAGGGCGAGGTGCGCGCCGATGTCTGCGTGGTGGGGGGCGGGATCACCGGCTGCTCGGCGGCGCTGGAGCTGGCCGAGCGTGGCTACTCGGTGGTGTTGCTGGAGGCCGGCGAGATCGGCCATGGCGCCTCGGGGCGCAGCGGTGGCCAGATCCTGCCGGGGCTGGGCACCGACATGGCCACCGTGGAGACGGCCCTGGGGCGCGAGGCGGCCCGTGACATCTGGGCGCTGAGCCGCGAGGCCGTGCGCCTCACCGCCGAGCGCGTCGAACGCCACGCCATTCCCTGCGACCTGCAGTGGGGCTACCTGCATGCCGCGGTCAAGCCGCGCCACGTGCGCGAGCTGGCCGAGCATCGCGAGCGCATGGCCCGGGACTACGACTACCACGACCTCGAGATGCTCGAGGGCGACGCCCTGCGCGAGCGGGTGGTCACCGACGCCTACCCGGCAGCCCTCCACGAGGCCGGTGCCGGCCACCTGCATCCGCTCAACTACACCCTGGGGCTGGCCCGCGCCGCCGGCGAGGCCGGGGTGGCCCTCCACGCCCATAGCGCCGTGGTGGCGATCGAGCATGGCGAGCCGGCCCGGGTGCGCACCGCCCGCGGCGTCGTCACCGCCGACTATGTGGTGCTGGGCACCAATGCTTACCAGTCGGGCCTGGTGCCGGCGCTTTCCGGGCGGGTGATGAAGGCGGCCAACTACATGATCGCCACCGCCCCCTTGAGCGAGGCGCAAGCAGCTGAGGTGTTGCCCCACAACGACGCCCTGTCGGATGCCAACTTCGTGCTCGACTACTACCGCCTCTCCGGCGATCGCCGTCTCATCTACGGCGGCGAGGTGAGCTACGACGGTCGCGAGCCCAAGGGCATCCAGGCGCGCATGGATGCCAAGATCGCCCGGCTCTTCCCGGTGCTCGCGGGCATCCCCATCGAGTATCGCTGGGGCGGCGACGTGGCCATCACCCTGAACCGGGCCCCCGACTTCGGTCGCCTGGGCCGCAACGTCTACTACGCCCAGGGCTACTCCGGCCACGGCATGGCCCTGGCGGGGCTGGCGGGGCGGCTGATGGCCGAGGCGATCGCCGGCCAGGCCGAACGCTTCGACGCCTTCGCCGCCATGCCCCACCGGCGTTTCCCCGGCGGCACCCTGCTGCGCACCCCGCTGCTGGTGCTGGCGACCACCTTCTACAAGCTGCGCGACCGGTTGTGACCGGCCGGCGGATCGATAACAAGACCACCGAGGGCAAGCCCATGACCGACACCCTGACCCTGGACAGCGCCGAGGCCTCGCGAGCCGCGGACGGCGCGACCGCCGAGCCGGCCCGCGAGGCGTCCTCCATCGAGATGCAGGGGCTGCACAAGCGCTTCGGTCGCGACACCGTGGCCCTGGCTGGCGTCGACCTGACCATCGAGGCCGGCGAGTTCTTCACCCTGCTGGGCCCCTCCGGCTGCGGCAAGACCACCCTGCTGCGCATCCTTGCCGGCCTCGAGGAGGCCGACGACGGCCGGCTGTCCATCGGCGGGCGCGACGTCACCGAGGTGCCGCCCCACAAGCGCAGCGTCAATACCGTGTTCCAGTCCTACGCGCTCTTCCCCCACCTCTCGGTACGCGAGAACCTCGCCTTCGGCCTCAAGATGCTGGGCATCGCCCCCCGGGAGCGCGAGGCGCGGGTGGCCAGGATCGCCGAGTTCATCCAGCTGGGCGACCTGGTGGACCGGCGCGTCGACCAGCTCTCCGGCGGCCAGCGCCAGCGCATCGCCCTGGCCCGGGCGCTGGTCAACGAGCCTGACGTGCTGCTGCTCGACGAGCCGCTCTCGGCGCTGGACGCCGGCCTGCGCAGCCAGCTGCAGGTGGAGCTGCTGCGGGTACAGAAGCGCCTGGGCATGACCTTCGTCTTCGTCACCCACGACCAGGACGAGGCGATGGTGATGTCGGATCGCATCGCCGTGCTCAACGGCGGGGTGATCCAGCAGGTGGGGCCGCCCCGGGAGGTCTACGAGCATCCGGCTAACGCCTTCGTGGCCCGCTTCATGGGCCATGCCAACCTCTATCCGGTCAGCGCCCGCGACGGCGACCGCCTGACCACCCCTCTCGGCGTGCTCACCGCCGAGGGAGCGGGGCAGGGCGAGCTGCTGCTGATCCGCCCCGAGACCCTCGACCTGCTGCCCGGCGACCAGCCCGGAGAGAACCGCCTGCCGGCCACCGTCGGCGAGCGGCTCTACCGCGGCAGCCACGCCGAGTATCGGCTGGAGGTGGGCGAGAGCACCCTGCAGGCCACGGTCAACAACCGCGGCCGGCGTCTTCCCGAGGTCGGCGACCGGGTCACCGTGACGGTGGCGCCGGAAGACCTGGTCACCCTGAGCGAATGAGGAGCCTCCCATGTCCTACGCCGGCGTGACCCCGACGGCCCGCAGCCGGGCCATGGTGCGCGAGAGCCGCCACCTGCTGTTCACTGTGGCACCGGGGGCGACCTGGATCGTCATCTTCCTGGTGCTGCCCAGCGCCTACCTGATGGGCGTGGCCTTCATGACCAATGGCCCCTACGGCCTGCCGGAGATGCCGCTGTCGCTTGCGTCGTTCGAGCGCCTGGCGGGCTTCGGCTTCCTGGGCTGGAGCCCGGGCAACCTCTACACCCTGCTGCGCTCGCTGTGGCAGACCCTGGTCTCCACCGGCCTGGTGGTGCTGGTGGCCTATCCCATCGCCTACTACATCAGCACCTGCCGCGAGAAATGGCGGCCGATCATGCTGCTGCTGGTGGTGGTGCCCAGCTGGACCAATCAGGTGATCCGCACCTTCGGCTGGATGAACCTGCTGGCGCCGGGGACCCCGCTCTCCGGCCTGGCCGAGGGGCTGGGGCTGATTCCGCCCAACATGGGGCTCTACCCCTCCAACTTCGCGGTCACCCTAGGGCTGGTCTACAACTTCCTGCCCTTCATGGTGCTGCCGCTCTACGCCGCCTTCGAGAAGCTCGACACCGCCCAGGTGGAGGCCGCCCAGGACCTCTATGCCTCGCCGGTGCGCGCCTTCTGGCACGCGGTCTTCCCCCAGACCCTGCCGGGGCTCTTGGCCGGCATCGTGCTGGTGGCGATCCCCGCCTTCGGCATGTACGTGATCCCAGAGCTGCTCGGCGGCGGCAAGGGCATGATGCTCGGCAACCTGGTGGCCAACCAGTTCTCCGGCGGGGCCAACTGGCCGCTGGGGGCGGCCGGCGCGATCCTGATGCTGATCGCCACCTTCGTGGGGCTGTTCGCCATGCGTCGCATCGGCAAGCGCCTGGGTGGCGGCGAGGAGGTGGTGATATGAGAAAGCGCACGCTCAAGCGCGGCCTGACCGGCTTCTGGTGGTTCACCCTGGCCTTCCTCTACCTGCCGCTGGCCGTGGTGGTGCTGTTCTCCTTCAACGCCTCCAACAGCGCGGCCAGCTTCACCGGCTTCTCGTGGCGCTGGTACCACCAGCTGATGGGCAACGAGCAGATCCTCTCGGCCTTCGCCAACAGCATGGTGCTGGCCATCGTCTCCTCTGTGATCGCCCTCGGCATCGGCTGCCTGATCGGCTACGGCATGTACCGCCATCGCCACCGCAAGCTGGGCTGGCTGATCGTGCTGATCTACCTGCCCATCGTGCTGCCGGACATCGTCTTCGGCATCTCGGAGATGGCCTTCTTCGTGCAGGTCCATCGCCTGACCGGGCTCTTCCAGCCGGGGCTCGGCACCATGATCATCGCCCACGTCACCTTCCAGATCCCCTTCGTGGCGCTGATCGTCTACTCGCGCTTCGTGGGGCTCGACCCGACGCTGTTCGAGGCGGCCAAGGACCTCTACGCCACCCCCGCCAAGCGGGTGATCCACTTCATGCTGCCGACCATCAAGCCGGCGCTGATCTCGGCCTTCTTCCTCTCCTTCACCCTCTCGGTGGATGACTTCGTCATCAGCTTCTTCACCGCCGGGCCCGAGAGCGCGACGCTGCCGATCTACATCTGGGGCGCGATCAAGAAGGGGGTGTCGCCGGAGATCAACGCCATCGCTACCCTGATGATCGGCGCGGTGGCCATCGCCGCCATCATCAGCCTGATGTTCAGCCGTCGCCGGCAGGCTTGAGCCGGCATTCCATCCCAACGGGGAAACCAGGAGAGTCATCATGACAATCAACAAGACCGCCCTCGCCCTGTCCGTCGGCGCTGCGCTGCTGGCCGGCAGTGTCCAGGCCCAGGAGAACAAGCTCTACCTGTTCAACTGGACCGAGTACATGGACCCCGCGATCATCGAGGCCTTCGAGGAGGCCCACGACGTCGAGGTGGTGCAGAACTACTTCAACTCCCTGCCGGAGATGCTCTCCAAGCTGCAGGCCGGCGGCGTCTCCCAGTACGACATCATCGTGCCCTCCAACTACTATGTGCCGCGGCTGATCGAGACCGGCCTGGTGCAGAAGCTCGACAAGTCGAAGATTCCCAACTTCGCCAACGTCATGGAGCAGTTCCAGGATCCGGCCTTCGACCCGGGCGCCGAGTACACCGCGCCCTACCAGTGGGGCACCACCGGGGTGGTCTACAACACCGAGACCTTCCCCGACGCGCCCAAGAGCTGGTCGCTGCTGTTCGACCCCGAGGTCAACCCGGACCACCCCTTCGCGCTGATGGGCGACGGCCAGGTGAGCCTGGGCGGTGCCTGCGCCTACCTCGGCCACGGCTACGACTGCACCGACCCCGAGGGCTGGAAGGAGGCCGCGCGCCTGCTGATCGACACCAAGGGGCGTGACAACTTCAGCGGCTTCACCGACGGCACCCCGGCGCTGCAGCAGCTGGCCCGCGGCGTGACCCACGTCGGGCTCTCCTACAACGGCGACTACCTCTTCTTCAAGGACGAGGATCCCGAGTCCTTCGCCACGCTGGACTTCATGATCCCCGACGAGGGCGCCGAGATGTGGGTCGACTCCATGATGGTCACCTCCGAGGCGCCCAACCCCGACATGGCCCACAAGTTCATCGACTTCATCCTCGATGCCGAGGTCGGCGCCCAGCTCTCCAACTACAACTACTACGCCAGCCCCAATGCCGCCGCCGAGCCCTACCTCGACGAGGTGCTGACCCAGCCGCCGGTGCAGCCCAGCGAGGCGGACATGGAGCGCCTGCGCTTCACGCCGAGCCTCGAGGGCGAGTCGCTACAGATCTTCCAGCAGCTGTGGTCGGAGGTGCAGTCACGCTGAGCGGACGGCCCCCGGCGACGGGGGCCGCCTTCCCATGAGCAAGGACATTCCCATGAGTAACCGACAGGAGCAGCCGCTCCTCAACGACTGGTTCCAGAATCACGGCATCACCGAGGTGGAGTGCCTGGTCAGCGACCTGACCGGCATCCTCAAGGGCAAGATCATGCCCGCCGGCAAGTACCTCAACGGCGGGCGGCCGCGCCTGCCCGACTCGATCTTCATCCAGACCGTCACCGGGGGCTACCCCGACGACGAGGACATCCGCTTCTGGAACCCCGCCGAGCGTGACATGGAGCTGGTGCCCGACCCCGGGGCCATCTACCTGGTGCCCTGGGCCGACGACCCCACCGCCCAGATCATCCACGACTGCTACTACCTGACCGGCGAGCCGGTGGAGCTGGCGCCGCGCCACGTGCTCAAGCGGGTGCTGGCGCTCTACGCCGATCGCGGCTGGACCCCGGTGATCGCCCCGGAGGTGGAGTTCTACCTGGTCAAGACCAACACCGACTCCGACTACCCCCTGGAGCCGCCGATCGGGCGCACCGGGCGCCAGGAGAGCAGTCGCCAGTCCTTCTCCATCGACGCGGTCAACGAGTTCGACCCGCTGTTCGAGGAGATGTACGACTACTGCGAGGCCATGAACCTCGACCTGGACACCCTGATCCACGAGGAGGGGGCGGGCCAGATGGAGGTCAACTTCCAGCACGGTGACCCGCTGGCACTGGCCGACCAGGTGGTGATGTTCAAGCGCACCCTGCGCGAGACGGCGCTGCGCCACGGCATGTACGCCACCTTCATGGCCAAGCCCATGGCCAACGAGCCGGGCAGCTCCATGCATATCCACCAGAGCTTGCTGGACAAGGAGGGCCACAACGTCTTCGCCGGCGATGATGGCCAGCCCAGCCGCCTCTTCCACCACTTCATCGGCGGGCTGCAGAAGTACCTGCCCGCGGCGATGCCGCTGCTGGCCCCCAACGTCAACTCCTACCGCCGCCTGATGCGTACCGATAGCAGCGGCTCGGCGCCCATCAACGTGGAGTGGGGCATGGACAACCGCACCGTGGGGCTGCGGGTGCCGGTCTCCGGCGCCGCGGCGACCCGGGTGGAGAACCGCCTGGCAGGTGCCGACGCCAACCCCTACCTGGTGATGGCGGCCTCCCTGGCCTGCGGCTACCTGGGCATGCTCAGCCAGCTCGAGCCGCGCCCGCCGATGACCGGCTCCGCCTGGTCCGGTGGCCACAAGCTGCCCGACGATATCGGCCCGGCCCTGGACCTGCTGCACGGCTGCCAGGCCCTGGCCGATATCCTCGGCGAGCGCTTCACCCACAGCTACCTGGCGGTGAAGCGCGCCGAACACCGCGCCTACTTCCAGGTGATCAGCTCCTGGGAGCGGGAGCATCTGCTGCTTCGGGTCTAGGCTGATAGCGGGGCCCTCGCCCCACGAGGGCTCCATCCAACAGGAACGAGACAAGGAGAGTGACGATGCCGATGACACCGAGTCGCTGGGCGCCGCTGGCCGGACTGGGCCTGCTTACGCTGAGCGTGGCCGCGGCCGCCGACGACGGCAAGCTGCGGCTGTTCAACTGGTCCGACTACATGGACCCGGCGATCATCGCCGACTTCGAGGAGGAGAGCGGCCTGGAGGTCGTGCAGAACTACTACAACTCCAACGCCGAGCTGTTCTCCAAGCTCACCGCCGGCGGCGACGCCCAGTACGACCTGATCGTGCCCTCGGACTACTTCGTGCCGCGCCTGATCGACGCCGGCCTGGTGCAGCCGCTGGCCGAGCAGGGCGAGGCACTCGCGGGGCATGACAACATCCTCGCCGAGTTCCGGGCGCCGAGCTACGACCCGGAAGGTGACTACACCGTGCCCTACCTGTGGGGCGCTACCGGCATCGTCTACAACACCGAGACCTGGCCCGAGCCGGCACCCAGCTGGGGGCTGCTCTATGACCCCGAGGTCAACGGCGACTACCCCTTCGCGCTGCTCAAGGGCGATGCCCAGTTCACCTTCGGCACCGCCTGCGCCTTCCAGGGCGCCGGCTTTGACTGCGTGGGGCAGGCGCCCTGGGTGGAGGCGGCGCGTCTGGTGATCGAGACCCGCGGGCGCGACAACTTCGTCGGCTTCGTGGATGCCACGGCGGCCATCGAGCAGGTGGCCAGCGGCGTGATCCATGCCGGCATCGCCTATAACGGCGATCTGGCCGGCAAGCGCGCCGAGGATCCCGAGACCTACGGCAAGCTGGGCTTCTTCATCCCCGAGGAGGGCTCCCAGCGCTGGGTCGACGTCATGGCGATCCCCGCCCGGGCGCCCAATCCCGAGGCCGCCCGCGCCTTTATCGAGTACCTGCTGCGCCCCGAGGTGGCCGCCCGCCTGGCCAACTACAACTTCTACACCACGCCCAACGAGGCCGCCCTCGAGCGGGTCGACGACGCCCTGCGCGAGCCGCCGGTGATGCCCGACGCCGCCGCCCGCGAGCGGCTGCACTTCACCCCCTCGGTGAGCGGCGAGCAGCTGGAGCTGCTTCAGGAGCTGTGGAACGAGGCGCGTAGCCGCTGAACCGCCCTCGCGTGCCATCACGCCGCCGGAGGCTCGCCTCCGGCGGCGTTCTGTTGGTGAGTATTACATGTCATGCCGTTTGCCATATTCCGCCAAGCCTCGGTAGTATGGCGATAAGGTGTTGAATAAAATTTCCAAGGGGGTCTCATGTCCGTCTCGTTCGAGCCCGATCACGCCGCGTCCTGGTACGCCGCCACCGCCAACCCCGCTGCCGAGCGCCCCGCCCTCGAGGGCGAGGTCGAATGCGACGTCTGTGTGGTGGGCGCCGGCTTCACCGGCATCTCCGCCGCCCTGCACCTGGCGGAGCGTGGCCTCTCGGTGGTGGTGCTGGAGGCGGTCCGGGTCGGCTACGGCGCCTCCGGGCGCAATGGCGGCCAGATCGTCAACAGCTACAGCCGCGACATGGATGTGATCGAGGCCAAGTACGGTGCCGAGACCGCCCGTGCCCTGGGCGACATGGCCTTCGAGGGCAACCGCATCATCCGCGAGCGCGTCGAGCGCTACGCCATCGACTGCGACCTCACCGACGGCAACCTCTTCGCCGCCTGCAATCAAAAGCAGCTCGAGGGGCTGCGTGAGCACCAGGCGCTGTGGGAGCGCTATGGCTACCGCGAACTGGAGCTGCTGGAGGGGGCGGCGCTCAAGCGCGAGGTGAATTCCGACCGCTACACCGGCGCCCTGGTGGATCACGGCGGCGGCCACCTGCACCCGCTCAACCTGGTGCTGGGTCAGGCGGCGGCGGTCGAGTCGCTGGGTGGGCGCATCTTCGAAGACTCACCGGTGACCGGCCTTGAGCATGGCGAACCCGTGGTGGTGACCACCGCCAACGGCCAGGTGCGCGCCGAACGGGTGGTGATGGCCGGCAACGCCTACCTCAAGGGCGTGCTGCCGGAGATCGAGGGCCGGTCGATGCCCTGCGGCACCCAGATCATCACCACCGAGCCGCTGGGCGAGGAGCGCGCCCGTGCGCTGCTCCCCAATGGCCTGGCGGTGGAGGACTGCAACTACCTGCTCGACTACTACCGGCTGACCCGCGACAACCGCCTGCTCTACGGCGGCGGGGTCAACTACGGCGGCAGCGACCCGGCGGATATCACGGCGGTGATCCGGCCCAAGATGCTCAAGACCTTTCCCCAGCTTGCCGACGTGGCGATCGACTACGCCTGGAGCGGCACCTTCCTGATGACCTTGAACCGCCTGCCCCAGTTCGGGGTGGTCAACGGCAATGTCTACTACGCCCAGGGCTACTCCGGCCACGGGGTCACCTGTACCCACCTGGCCGGCAAGCTGATCGCCGAGGTGATGCACGGCCAGGGGGAGCGCTTCGATGCCTTCGCCGGGCTGCCCCAGCTGCCGTTCCCGGGGGGGCGCCTGTTGCGGGTGCCGCTCTCGGCGATCGGCGCCTGGTACTACCAGACCCGCGACAGGTTAGGGATATAGGGGCCGGCCCCCTCACTGATGCCGGGACAGCGACAGGCGTGGGAGGCGGGGAATCAGGTGAACTTGCGGAATAGGCTCGTCATGTCGAACAGCTCGTCCAGTCGCTCGTAGCGGTCGCGGGCTTCCGGCCAGCGCCGTTCCTGGACCGCGGCGATCATGGTCTCCAGCAGCATCAGGGTCGCCACGCTGGAGTCCCATCCCGAGGGAATCTCCCCCCAGCAGTTGAAGGTGACGTCGGCCAGGGAGGAGACGGGTGAGCCCCACTGGTCGGTGAACAGCACGATGCGCACGTCACGCTTGCTGACCATCTCCGCGAGCCGCAGCAGGTTGGTCTCGTAACGTCGAATATCGAAGATCAGCAGGGTCTCACCCGGCGCCATGTCCAGGACGTAATGGGGCCAGGTGCCGGAGGACGAGGTCATGTGGGTCACCCGGGGTCGCACCGCCTGGAAGTGCGTGAAGGCATAGTCGGCCAGCGCCTGGGTGATGCGCCCGCCGACGATGTAGAGTCGCCGGTCGGCATCGGCCAGTTGAGCGGTGGCCCGGTCGAACCGCTCCGTCTCGATATGCGCGAAGGTCTGCTGGATGTTGCCCGTGACCGCCTGGGCGAAGCGGTTGAGCAGATGGGTCTCGGGGGCTTCGGATGACCAGTTGGCGCGCCTCTGGGTAGGGCCGACCCCCGTTGCCTCCAGCTCGCCCAGAAGCGCCCGGTGAAACTCCGGATAGCCCTTGAACCCCAGCTTCTTGACCATCCTTGCCACCGTTGGAGAGGAGACGCCCACGTTGCCAGCCACGATGGTGATGGAGGCCAGGCCGGCCGCTGGATAGTTGTCGAGCAGGGCGTTGGCAAACTTGCGTTCCGCTTGCGTGAGCGCCGGGTAATGCTGGCGGATCAGCTCTCGCACGGTGGGGGGGGAGTTGGCGGTCGTCATGACGAGTCCTTCATAACGCGTCCTTTCTGGTAGGCATCGGTTACCCGATTACGCGGGCGGATCGACGTTGAAACGGTGATTGAAGAAATATTGACACGCCGACTTTTCGACGTCTATATCTTTACAGGACCGTGGAGGAGTCCTGATGTCCAGCGCAATCGAGTCGTCATCCCCGAGTGTCGAGATCCATAACCGTCAGGGCAGCGGCCCCGCCGTGATCCTGTGCGAACATGCGTCTCATCATATCCCCGAGCGATACCATGACCTGGGTCTGAAGCCCGAGCATCGTTGCAGTCACGCGGCATGGGATCCCGGTGCTAGGGCCGTGGCCGTGACGCTGTCAGCGATGCTGGATTCGCCGCTGGTGGCCAGCCGGATCTCCAGGCTGGTCTACGACTGCAACCGTCCCCCCGAGGCGGAAAGCGCGATGCCCGAGCGCGTGGAAGTGATCGACGTGCCGGGCAATCACCAGCTGACGGCAGATGAGCGCTTGGCCCGGGTCGAGGCGGTCTATCGTCCGTTCTGCGACGCCGTGGCTCGGGTGATCGCCGAGCGTGCGTCGCGCCGTGCCCCGACGGTGCTGATCACTATCCATAGCTTCACGCCGAGCTTTCATGGTCAGGCCCGCACGGTCGAGATCGGCATCCTGCATGATGTCGACCGGCGAATGGCCGATGCGATGCTGGCGCAATCCCACCTCCTGCCACATCGAAAGATTCAGCGTAATGCTCCCTACGGGCCCGAGGATGGGGTGACCCACTCGCTGAAGCGGCATGGTATCGACAACGGGCTGGCGAACGTGATGATCGAGATTCGCAATGACCTGCTGGCCACGCCGGAAGGGGAGGAGGCGCTGGCCCGGGAGCTGTCGCAGCTGATCCGGCCCGCCCTGGCCAGCCTGGGGATGGCGCCAGCGGCCGAGGAGGGGCAGCACGATGCCTAGGGCCATCCTGATCTATATCGGCGCCATCGAGGCCATGAACCGTGTCATCGGGCGAATGGCGATGTACCTGATCTTCGTGCTGATGGCGGTGCTGCTATGGTCGTCGGCGTCCAAGGTGTTCATGACCCCCTCGCTGTGGACCCTGGAAACCGCGCAATTCGTCATGGTGGCCTACTTCGTGCTGGGCGGGCCCTACTCGATCCAGATGGGGGCGAACGTGCGCATGGACCTCTTCTATGGCGACTGGAGTCCCAAGACCAAGGCGTGGGTCGATGCCATCACCGTCTTCTTCCTGCTCTTCTATCTCGGCGTGCTGCTCTATGGTGGCCTGGTGTCGACGGCCTATTCCCTCGGCTACTTCGGTAGCGAACCCTTCGACTTCTTCCTGTCCCTCATCGCGACCTTCTTCACCGAGGGCCCGTCGGCGGCGGGCGAGGCGCTCGGCTTCCTGGAGCGCAGCCCCACGGCCTGGCGGCCCTGGCTGTGGCCGATCAAGACGCTCCTCTGTCTCGGCGTGTTCCTGATGATCCTCCAGTCCCTCGCCGAGTTCTTCAAGGATATCGGCCGTCTGCGCGGGGTGCTCGACTGATGCCGTACGAGATGATCGCCATCGTCATGTTCAGCGCCATGATGCTGATGCTGTTCACCGGCCAGCGTGTGTTCGGCGCCATCGGTTTCGTCGGGGCCGTGGCCGGCGTGCTGCTGTGGGGCACGGGGGGTGTCGATATCCCGTTTTCATCGGCGATGAAGCTGATGAAATGGTACCCGCTGCTGACCCTGCCGATGTTCATCTTCATGGGCTATGTGCTCTCGGAGAGCCGCATCGCCGATGACCTCTACCGCATGTTCCATGTCTGGATGGGGCCGGTCAGGGGCGGCCTCGCCATCGGGACCATCGGTCTGATGGTGCTCATCTCGGCCATGAACGGCCTGTCGGTGGCCGGGATGGCGATCGGTGCCACCATCGCCCTGCCCGAACTGCTGCGGCGGGGCTACGACAAGATCATGGTGACCGGCGTCATCCAGGCGGGTTCCAGCCTGGGGATTCTGGTGCCGCCCTCGGTGGTGCTGGTGCTCTACGCGATGATCGCGCGCCAGCCCGTGGGCCAGCTGTGGCTAGCCGGGGTGTTGCCGGGGCTGATGATGGCGACGCTGTTCATCATCTATATCTATGTCCGCTGCCGCCTGCAGCCCTCCCTGGGGCCGGTCCTGCCCGTCGAGGAGCGCAATGTGTCGCTTGCCGAGAAGCTGCGCCTGCTGAGGGCGGGCCTGCTGCCGCTGGCCATCTTCGCGGTGATGATGGTGCCCTTCGTCAAGGGCTGGACGTCGCTGGTCGAGAGTTCCGCCGTGGGGGCGGTGACCGCACTGCTGGCGGCGACGCTCAAGGGGCGGATGACCCGCAAGGTGTTCGAGGTGTCGGTGCGCCAGACCCTGGCCATCACCTGCATGTTCATGTGGATCATCCTAGCCGCGCTCGCCTTCGGCGCCATCTTCGACGGGCTGGGCGCGGTCAGGGCCATCGAGGACCTGTTCACCGAGCGCCTGGGGCTGTCGCCCTGGATGATCCTGATCCTGATGCAGCTTAGCTTCATCGTGATGGGGACCTTCCTCGACGATACCGCCATGCTGGTGATCGTGGCGCCGCTCTATGTCCCGCTGGTCGATGCGCTCGGCTTCGACCTGATCTGGTACGGGGTGCTCTACACGATCACCACCCAGATCGCCTACATGACCCCGCCGTTCGGTTACAACCTGTTCCTGATGCGTGCCATGGCGCCGCCCGAGATCGGGCTTGGCGATATCTATCGGTCGATCCTCCCCTTCGTCTTGGTGATGACGGTCGCCCTCAGCCTGGTGATGGTCTTTCCGCAGATTGCACTCTGGCTCCCGGGCTACATCTATGGGAATTGACCGTGGCAGGAATCAACAACAAGAGCCTCACCAGGGGCCGGCAAGGTGTCACATCCGATAGTTACCACCAGGAGAACGAGAAAATGACAACAAGACGCAAGTTTCTGATCAACGCCGCGGCGGGTGCCGCCATCGCGCCCCTCGCCTCTCGGGTCATGGCTCAGTCGCCGTCCGAGCCCACCATCACGTGGCGCATGCAGACCTATGCCGGTGCCGCCCTGGCGGAGCATGTCGCCAAGCCGGCCATCGACCTGTTCAACCGGATCGCCGGGGACCGCATGCAGATCGAGCTCTACTATGCCGATCAGCTGGTGCCGACGGGCGAGCTGTTCCGGGCGATGCAGCGCGGCACCATCGATGCCGTGCAGTCGGACGACGACTCCATGGCATCCCCCACCGAGGTCACCGTCTTCGGTGGCTACTTCCCCTTCGGTTCGCGCTACAGCCTCGATGTGCCGGTGCTATTCAACCAGTACGGCCTCAAGGAGATCTGGGAGGAGGAGTATGCCAAGGTCGGCGTCAAGCATGTCAGCGCCGGTGCCTGGGATCCCTGCCATTTCGCCACCAAGGAGCCGATCCGCAGCCTCAAGGACCTCGAGGGCAAGCGTATCTTTACCTTCCCCACCGCTGGGCGCTTCCTGTCGCAGTTCGGCGTGGTGCCGGTGACCCTGCCCTGGGAGGACATCGAGGTGGCTGTCCAGACCGGCGAGCTGGATGGCATCGCCTGGTCCGGCATCACCGAGGACTACACGGTGGGCTGGGCCGACGTCACCAACTACTTCCTGACCAACAACATCTCGGGTGCCTGGATCGGTCACTTCTTCGTCAACATGGAGCGCTGGAACGAGCTTCCGGAAGACCTGCGACTGCTCTTCGAGGTGTGCTGCGAACAGTCCCACTACTACCGCCAGCACTGGTACTGGGGGGGCGAGGCCAGGCTGCGCGTCCATGGCGACAAGCTGGAGCTCACCTCGATTCCCGATGCCGAGTGGGATCAGGTGGAAACCGCCGCCCAGGCGTTCTGGGACGAGATCGCGGCGGAGTCGGAGACCAAGGCCAGGGTGGTCGAGATCTTCAAGCAGTACAACGCCGATATGCGCAAGGCCGGGCGGCCCTACCGCTACACCGATGCCTGATCGGGTCACACGCCCCGGCGGGTGCCGGGGCATCTCCAATGGGCAAGGCGCCGCCCCGACCGGGGCCGGCATGGATTTCTGGATGCGATGAGGAGCGTCGGCAATGACCAACGCGCTGGCTTTGGATGCCCTTGAGGACCTGAAGGCCAAGGTGGGAAGCGGTGAGGTGGATACGGTGCTCGCGTGCATCGTCGACATGCAGGGGCGCCTGATGGGCAAGCGGCTCCATGCGCGCCACTTCGTGGAGGACGGCTGGGGCGAGACCCATTGCTGCAACTACCTGCTGGCCACCGATCTCGAGATGGAAACGCCAGATGGCTATGCCAGCACCTCCTGGAGTGCCGGCTACGGCGACTACATCATGAAGCCGGACCTGACCACGCTGCGCCCCGTCCCATGGCTTCAGGGCACCGTCATGGTGCTGTGCGATGTGCTGGATCATCACACCCACGAGCCGGTGCCCCATGCCCCGCGCACCATCCTCAAGCGCCAGCTCGCACGGCTGGAGGCGCTGGGGTTCGATGCGCTCATGGCCACCGAGCTCGAGTTCTTCCTGTTCGAGAAGAGCTTCGACGAGATCCGCCGCAACGCCTTCCGCGATATCGAGCCGATCAGCGGCTATAACGAGGATTATCATATCCTCCAGACCACCAAGGAAGAGCATGTGTTGCGCCCCCTGCGCAACCATCTCTATGCGGCCGGCATACCGGTGGAAGGCACCAAGGGCGAGGCCGGATCCGGCCAGGGTGAGCTCAATATCCGCTATGCGAAGGCGCTCGATACGGCGGACTATCACACCATCGCCAAGCATGCGACCAAGGAGATCGCCTGGCAGCAGGGCAGGGCGGTGACCTTCATGCCCAAGTGGCATCACGGCCATTCGGGCAGTTCCACCCATATCCATCAGTCGCTGTGGCAGGGAGATACCCCGGCCTTCTTCGACGAGAGTGATGCCCATGGCATGTCGGCACTGATGAAGCATTACCTGGCCGGCCTGCTGAAGTATGCGGCGGATTACACCTGCTTCCTGGCCCCCTATATCAACAGCTACAAGCGTTTCCAGAAGGGCTCCTTCGCCCCGACCAGAACGGTCTGGTCGGTCGACAACCGTACCGCCGGGTTTCGTCTCTGCGCCGACAACACACGGGCGGTGCGCATCGAGTGTCGCATCGGCGGTTCTGACCTGAACCCCTACCTGGCCATGGCGGGACAGCTCGCCGCCGGCATCAAGGGCATCGAGGAGGCGCTCGAGCTGCCGCCGCCCGCCATGGGGGACACTTACGAGGGGGAGACGGGCCTGATCCCGCAGACCCTGCGCGATGCCATGCACGCCCTGAAGGAGTCCGCCATGCTGCGCGAGGCCATGGGGGATGCGGTGGTCGATCACTACAGTCGCGCCGCCGAGGTGGAGCTCGAGGACTTCGACCGGGTGGTGACCGATTACGAGGTGGCACGCGGCTTCGAGCGCTCGTGACGCCGCGCTATGCCGACCGGACCCCTGCCCACGAGGGCAGGGGAGACGCACTTTCCACACATGGGAGAAGACGATGGGTCACATCCTGACATGCATCTCGCCGATCGACGGCTCGGTCTACGCCGAGCGAGAGGCCCTGTCGCTAGAGGCCGCGCAGCAGGCCGCGGCGCGGGCGCGCTCGGCCCAGGCGAGCTGGGCGGCACGCCCTGTCCAGGAAAGGATCGCGCTGGTGCGGGCGGGTATCGCCGCGGTGGGGGAGATGAACGACGAGGTGGTGCCGGAGCTGGCACACATGATGGGCCGACCGGTTCGCTATGGCGGCGAGTTCGCTGGCTTCGAGGAGCGCGGCGCCCACATGGCGGCCATCGCCGAGGAGGCGCTGGCGGACATCGCGGTGGGGGAGGACGCCACGGTCAGGCGCTTCATCAAGCGAGTCCCGCATGGAGTGGTGCTGGTAGTGGCCCCCTGGAATTACCCCTACATGACCGCGATCAACACCCTGGCCCCGGCGCTGATCGCGGGGAATACGGTAGTGCTCAAGCATGCCACCCAGACGCTGCTGGTGGGCGAGCGCCTGGCGCGGGCCTTCCACTCGGTCGGGGTGCCGGAGGAGGTGTTCCAGAACGTCTTCCTGGATCACGCGACGACCTCGGCCCTGATCGCCGAGCGGGCCTTCGACTTCGTCAACTTCACCGGCTCGGTCGGCGGAGGGCGCGCCATGGAGCAGGCGGCGGCCGGTACCTTCATCGGCTTGGGCCTGGAGCTGGGCGGCAAGGATCCGGGCTATGTCATGGAGGATGCCGACCTCGATGCCGCGGTCGCCACCCTGATCGACGCCGCGATGTTCAACTCGGGGCAGTGCTGCTGCGGGATCGAGCGCATCTATGTGCACGAGAGCCTCTTCGAGGCCTTCGTCGACAAGGCGGTTGCGATCGTCGAGGGCTACAAGCTGGGCAACCCCCTGGCCGCCGATACCGATATCGGTCCGATGGCGAATATCCGCTTCGCCCGGGAGGTGCGTGCCCAGATCGACGAGGCCCTGGCGGCCGGTGCCAGGGCGCATATCGCCCGCAAGCCCGAGGATGATGGGGGCGCCTACCTGACGCCGCAGCTCCTCACCCGGGTGAGCCATGAGATGCGCGTGATGCGTGATGAGAGCTTCGGGCCGGTGGTCGGCATCATGCCGGTGGCGGACGATGAGGAGGCAATCCGGCTGATGAACGACAGCCGCTTCGGCCTGACCGCCAGCCTGTGGACCGCCGATATCGAGCGGGCCCAGCGGGTGGGAGACCGTGTCGAGACCGGCACCGTGTTCATGAACCGCGCCGACTACCTGGACCCTGGCCTGTGCTGGACCGGCTGCAAGGAGACCGGGCGCGGCGGTGGCCTGTCGGTGATCGGCTACCACAACCTGACCCGGCCGAAGTCCTACTATCTAAAGAAAACAACAACATGACGAAGAGGGTGACGACATGATGCTGACCGGAAACTGGACCTATCCCACCGCCATCCGCTTCGGTGCGGGTCGCATCGAGGAGTTGCCCGCGGCCTGTGCCGAGGCGGGCATGAGCCGACCGCTGCTGGTTACCGACCGTGGCCTAGCGGACCTGCCGATCACCCGGACAGCGCTGGATATCCTCGAGGCCGCGGGGCTTGGCCGCCACCTGTTTGCCGAGGTGGATCCCAATCCGAACGAGCGGAACCTGGCGACAGGGGTCGAGGCGTTCCGGGCTGGCGGCCACGACGGGGTAATCGCCTTTGGCGGTGGCTCGGGGCTGGACCTGGGCAAGATGGTGGCCTTCATGTCCGGCCAGACGCGTCCGGTGTGGGATTTCGAGGATATCGGTGACTGGTGGCAGCGCGCGGATGCCGAGGCCATCGCCCCCATCGTGGCGGTGCCCACCACCGCCGGGACCGGTTCGGAGGTCGGTAGGGCCAGCGTGATCACCAACTCCCGTACCCATGAGAAGAAGATCATCTTCCATCCCAGGGTGCTGCCCAGGGTGGTGCTGTGCGATCCCGAACTGACGGTCGGCATGCCCAGGCCGATCACCGCCGGTACCGGGCTGGATGCCTTCGCCCACTGCGTCGAGGCGTTCTCCAGCCCGCACTATCACCCGATGAGCCAGGGCATCGCCCTGGAGGGCATGCGCCTGGTCAAGGAGTACTTGCCGCGCGCCTATGCCGACGGCACGGACCTGGAGGCACGGGCGCACATGATGAGTGCGGCTCTCATGGGGTCCACGGCGTTCCAGAAGGGGCTGGGCGCCATCCACGCCATGAGCCACCCCATCGGCGCCGTCTTCAACACCCACCACGGCACCACCAATGCGATCTGCATGCCGGCGGTGCTCGAGTTCAACGCCGAGGCGATCCGCGAGCGGTTCGACATGGCGGCCGGTTATCTGGGCATCGCGGACGGCTTCGATGGCTTCCGGGCCTTCGCCCAGGAACTCAATGATCGGCTGGGCATCCCGCGCACCCTCTCCGAGGTCGGGGTCACCCCGGATCGCCTCGACGACCTGGCCGCCATGGCGATCCAGGACCCCAGCTGTGGTGGAAACCCGGTGCCTCTGACCGTCGAAAACCTCAAGACGCTGTTCCAGCGCTGCCTGTAGGCGACGTTCGCCCTCGGCCCCTGGTTGGGGCCCCGCTCGAGTCGTGCGCCTTGTCTCCCGGGCATCGGCGAGTGTCGTGAGACCCGCGTAATGCCTTGGCTGTCTCCTTTTGGAGACGGCCAGGGAGAGTCTGTGGAAGCCGCCTGCCTGCGCCGTCTGCTCCTGTGCCCTCACGTATACTGCTCCCCATCGGGTGGCACTGGAGCGTGCCGCCTCTCTCATCGTTACTCCCCGATAGGGTCACTCACGCCTGGAGCCCGATGGTGTTTCAGCGAGTGGTATGCCACTCACTACAGGAGGTGACAGATGAACAAGTCGATCGTGGTAGGGACGACCCTGTCCGTGCTGGGCCTGGGCGGGCTGGCCTTCGGGGCCTGGCAGGTGCAGCAGCCGAGCGGTCCCCGCTACGCAGAGATCGTGGGGGTGCAGCCGGTGACCCGCAGCGTGGAGCGTCCCCGTGAGGTGTGCGAGGACGTGGAACGGGTGGTCACCGAGCAGGTGCCGGTGGAGGTACCGGTGCAGGCCCCCTCCGGGCCGGCGGCGAGCCGCGACCCGCACCGCATCGTCGGCAGCGCGGCGGGGGCCCTGGTGGGCGGCCTGCTGGGCAACCAGGTGGGCGGCGGCAGTGGCAAGAAGATCGCCACCGTGGCCGGCGCCATCGGCGGTGCCCTGGCCGGGCGCGAGGTGCAGGAGCGGGTCGAGGCGCGCCAGCATGCCCAGGCGGGCGGCCAGGTGCGCTACGAGACGCGCTACGAGACCCGCGAGCGGGTGATCACCGAGGAGCAGTGCCGCACGGTCATGGAGACGCACCAGGAGACCCACGGCTATGACGTCACCTACCGCCTCGATGGCGAGGAGCTCATCCACCGCCTGGAGGAGCCCCCCCAGGCCGAGCGCCTGCCGGTCGTCGACGGCGAGGTGCAGTGGCGGGCCGGGTCCGGGGAGGCGTCGGCCGAGGCCATCACCGAGGCATAAGGCGCGCCGCGCCTAGACGTGGCGCAGGTACCAGTCGGTCTCCAGGCGGCTGACATGCTGCATCGCCTGGTCACGCTCGGCGCGGCGGTTGGCCAGGAAGACCCCGAGGAAGTCGCCGCCCAGGGCCGCGCGGAGCGGCTCGCTCGCCTCGAGCAGCTCCAGTGACTGGCGCCAGCTGTTGGTCAGGCTGGGCGCGACCTGGTCGTAGGCGTTGCCGGTGATCGGGGGCGGGGGCGCGAGCTCGCCGGAGAGGCCGTGCTCGATGCCGGCCAGCAGGGCGGCCAGCAGCAGGTAGGGGTTGGCGTCGGCACCGGCCACCCGGTGCTCCAGGCGCCGCGCCGCGTTGGGCCCGGAGGGGATGCGGATCGCCACCGAGCGGTTGTCGAAGCCCCAGGTGGGGGCCATGGGCACGTAGAGCCCCGGCTGGAAGCGGCGGAAGGAGTTGAGGTTCGGCGCGAACAGCGCCACGCTCGCCGGCATCAGCGCCAGCAGACCGGCGATCGCCTGCTTCAGCGTCGTGCTGCCCAGCACGTCGCCCTCGGCGTCGGCGAAGACGTTCTCCCCGGCCGCGTCCAGCAGGCTGATATGCACATGGGTGCCGTTGCCCGCCTCCAGGCCGTAGGGCTTGGCCATGAAGGTGGCCTCGACGCCGTGGTTCTGGGCCACCCCCTTGATCAGCCGCTTGAGCAGCACCGCCGCGTCGCAGGCGGCCAGCACGTCCGCGCCATGCTTGAGGGTGATCTCGAACTGGCCCGGGGCACACTCCTTGAGCATGGTGTCCAGCGGCAGCCCCTGGACCTCGGCGGCCGCCTGCACCTCGCCGAGGAAGTCGGCATACTCGTCGAGCTCGCCGACCGAATAGAGCTGGCTGTGGTGGGCCCGCTCGCCGGTGGCGGGCGAGCAGGGCGGCTGGATGCCGCCGGCGGCATCGCGCTCGCGATCCACCAGGTAGAACTCCATCTCCACGGCGACCACCGGGGTCAGGCCGCGCTCGGCCAGGCGCGCCAGCTGGCGCGCCAGCACCCGTCGTGGTTCGGCGAAGAAACCCGTCCCATCCGGCTCCTCCATGGCCATCAGCAGCTGGGCCTGACGCCCCTGGCGGCGCCAGGGCGTAGGCATCAGGGTGCCGGGCAACGGCCGGCAGACCCGGTCGGCGTCACCGCTGGCCAGCCCCAGCCCGGTCTCCTCGATGGTGTTGCCGAGGATGTCCAGGGCATACACCGAGGCGGGCAGGTTGATGCCCTGGGTGTAGGCCTTCTCGAGGTTCTCCCTCGCCACCCGCTTGCCGCGCAGCGCGCCGTTCAGGTCGCTGATCAGCAGGTCGACGGTCTCGATCTCGGGATGACGGGCGAGGAAGTCTCGCGCCTCGGCGGCGGGGTGTGGCGACATGGCGTGACGTCCCTTGTTCTGCTTGGCATGGCGCTATCTTTGAGGGTGGCTCGGGGTGTTGTCAAATTCTTTACGGCGAGCCGGCCGGCTGTCCGCCGCGCCGGCGCCTCGAGGTTGCCTCTTTCTTCAGGCTTTAATTATCCTTTCTGACGTCTTCCGGGGTGTCGCTTGGCATCGGCGGTGTGACGCGCTATGTTGAGCAAAGCATAACATCTGGCTTCATAACCGAGAGGAGGGCGCCATGACGTCCCGACCCTTGGTGGGCGTGATCGCCTGCCGTCGCGAGGTGGAGGGCCATCCGGCCCACATGGTCACCGACAAGTACCTGGCCGCGCTGCGCGACTATGGCCTGGCGCCGGTGATCCTGCCGGTCTGGGAGGATGCCGTGGCCGGCGACCTGCCGGCCCACCTTGATGGGCTGCTGCTCACCGGCAGCTACACCAACATGGCACCGGGCCGCTACGGCGCCGAGCGGGCCCCGGAAAATACCCGCGACGATCGGGATCGGGATGCCGCCGCCCTGGCCTGGGTTCCCGCCGCCCTCGATCTCGGCCTGCCGCTGTTCGGCATCTGTCGCGGCTTCCAGGAGCTCAACGTGGCCTTCGGCGGCACCCTGCACCAGGCGGTGCAGACGGTGCCGGGGCTGATGGACCACCGCGAGCCCGAGGGCGAGCGGGCGGAGAAGTACGCCCCGAGCCACGACCTTGCCATCGTGCCCGGCGGTCGGCTGGCCGCGCTGTATGCCGAGCCCGCCTCGCGGGTGAACTCGCTGCACCAGCAGGGCATCGCCAGCCTGGGGCCGGGCCTGGTCGCCGAGGCCCACGCCCCGGACGGGCTCGTCGAGGCGATCTCGGTGCGCGATGCCTCGGGCTTCGCCCTGGCGGTGCAGTGGCACCCCGAGTGGCAGCCCCGCGAGCACCCCCTCTATGACGCCCTGTTCCGCGCCTTCGCCGCGGCCTGCGGGGCGCGTCACGCCCACCGTGTCCAGTCCCCGGGAGCCCTCGACCATGCAGACGCCTGACTACCAGCGCCTCGACCGCGCCCACCATCTGCACCCCTTCACCGACTTCAAGGCCCTGGGCGAGGAGGGCAGCCGCATCATCGAGCGTGGCGAGGGGGTCTACATCATCGACTCCGAGGGCAACCGCATCCTCGACGGCATGGCCGGCCTGTGGTGCGTCAACCTCGGCTACGGCCGCGAGGAGCTGGTGGAGGCGGCCGCCGCCCAGATGCGCCAGCTCCCCTACTACAACAACTTCTTCAAGACCACCCACCCGCCGGCGGTGAGGCTCGCCGAGACCCTCTGCCGCCTGGCGCCCGGGCACCTCAACCGCGTCTTCTTCACCGGCTCCGGCTCCGAGGCCAACGACACCGTGCTGCGCATGGTGCGCCGCTACTGGGCCCTGAAGGGGCAGCCCGAGAAGCAGTGGGTGATCGGCCGCGAGAACGCCTACCACGGCTCCACCGTGGCCGGGCTGAGCCTCGGCGGCATGGCCCCCATGCACGCCCAGGGCGGCCCCCTGGTGCCGAAGATCGCCCATGTGCGCCAGCCCTATTGGTTTGGAGAAGGGCGGTTTGGAGAAGGGCGATCCGAGGGCCAGGACCCCGAGGCCTTCGGGCGCGACTGCGCCGCGGCCCTGGAGGCGAAGATCCTCGAGCTCGGCGAGGAGAACGTGGCCGCCTTCATCGCCGAGCCGGTGCAGGGTGCCGGCGGCGCCATCATTCCCCCGGCGAGCTACTGGCCGGCGGTGAAGGCGGTGCTCGCCAAGTACGACATCCTGCTGGTGGCCGACGAGGTGATCTGCGGCTTCGGCCGCCTGGGCGAGTGGTTCGGCAGCGTGCACTACGGACTTGCGCCCGACCTGATGCCCATCGCCAAGGGGCTCTCCTCCGGCTACCTGCCCATCGGCGGGGTGCTAGTGGGGGACCGGGTCGCCGACACCCTGATCGAGGAGGGCGGCGAGTTCTTCCACGGCTTCACCTACTCCGGCCACCCCACCTGCGCCGCGGTAGCCCTGAAGAACCTCGAGCTGATGGAGGCGGAGGGCGTGGTCGAGCGGGTACGCGACGACCTCGGCCCCCACCTGGCGAAGCGCTGGCAGGCCCTCGCCGCGCATCCCCTGGTGGGCGAGGCGCGCTCGCTGGGGCTGATCGGCGCCCTGGAGCTGGTCGACCCCGCCACCGGCGAGCGCTTCGACGAGGCGCTGGCGGTGGGCAACCTGTGCCGCGACCTCTGCTTCGCCTCGGGGCTGGTGATGCGCTCGGTGGGCGATACCATGATCATCTCGCCGCCGCTGGTGATCACCCACGCCGAGATCGACGAGCTCGTCGACAAGGCGCGCGCCGCCCTGGATGCTACCCTGGCCCGACTGGCCGACACGACCACCGAACAGCACGAGGAGACCTCCGCATGAGTCGCCCCGAGATGCCCCGCACCCGGGCCGAGTGGAAGCAACGTGCCGCCGACCTGACCGCCGGAGAAGGCCTTGAGACCCGCGCCTTCATCAACGACGTTTTCGTCGACGCCGCCAGCGGCGAGACCTTCGAGAGCACCAACCCGGCCACCGGCGAGGTGCTGGCGAGGGTGGCGAGCTGCGACGCCGCCGACGCCGACGTGGCGGTGAGCCACGCCCGCGCCGCCTTCGATGGCGGCGCCTGGTCGCGCCTCGCCCCGGGCAGGCGCAAGAAGACGCTGCTGCGCCTGGCCGACCTGATGGAGGCCCACAAGGCCGATCTCGCCCTGCTCGACACCCTGGACATGGGCAAGCCGATCGCAAGCTCGCTGGGCGACATGAGCGGCGCCATCGCCTGCTTCCGCTACCAGGCGGAGTGCATCGACAAGCTCTACGGCGAGGTCGCCCCCACCGGCGAGGATACCCTGGCGCTGGTGCTGCGCGAGCCGCTGGGCGTGGTGGCCTCCATCGTGCCCTGGAACTTCCCGCTGATGATGACCGCCTGGAAGGTGGCCCCGGCGCTCGCCGCCGGCAACAGCGTGATACTGAAGCCCTCGGAGAAGTCGCCGCTCTCGGCGCTGCGCCTGGCCCAGCTGGCCAAGGAGGCGGGCCTGCCGCGGGGCGTCTTCCAGGTGCTGCCGGGCTTCGGCCACACCGTGGGCAAGGCGCTGGCGCTCTCCATGGGGGTGGACTGCCTCGCCTTCACCGGCTCCACCGGGGTGGGCAAGCAGCTGATGCAGTACGCCGGCGAGTCCAACCTCAAGCGCCTCTACCTGGAGTGCGGCGGCAAGAGCCCGAATATCGTCTTCGCCGACTGCAAGGATCTCGATAAGGTGGCTCGCCACGCCGCCGAGGCGATCTTCCACAACCAGGGCGAGGTGTGCATCGCCGGCTCCCGGCTGTTGGTGGAGAACAGCATTCGCGAGGCCTTCATCGACAAGCTAGTGGCCGCGGCCGAGACCATGCAGCCCGGCGACCCGCTGGACCCGGAGAGTTTCATGGGCGCCATGGTGGACGAGACCCAGCACCGCCGGGTGCTGGAGTTCATCCGCCGTGGCCAGGAGGAGGGCGCCCGACTGCGCGCCGGTGGCGAGGCCACCGAGGTGGATGGCAAGGGGCTCTTCATCCCGCCCACGGTGTTCGATGGCGTGACCCCCGAGATGGCCATCGGCCGCGAGGAGATCTTCGGCCCGGTGCTCGCGGTGTTCGGCTTCGACACCGAGGAGGAGGCGGTGCGCCTGGCCAACGACAGCGTCTACGGCCTGGCGGCGGGGCTATGGAGCCAGGACATTGACCGCATCATGCGGGTGACCCGGCGGCTGGCCTCGGGCCAGGTGTTCGTCAACAACTGGGCCGGCGGCGACCAGACCATGCCCTTCGGCGGGGTCAAGCAGTCCGGGAATGGCCGCGACAAGTCCCACCACAGCCTCGAGGAGTACTCCGACCTCAAGAGTGTGTGGATGTCGCTGGCCACCTGAGCCGCGCGATCACCCGCCACGCGACGAGGCCGGCGCCATGGCGTCGGCCTTATTGTAAAAAAGGGCTGAGCCCGGCCCTCAGAAGGCCCGGGCAGGGGTTGCGCAGCTCACCAGGCGGCAGGGCTCGCCGCCCGGGTTGCGGAAGCGGTGGGGCACGTTGGTCTCGAAGTAGTAGGCCTCGCCGGCCTTCAGCATTCGCGACTCGGCGCCGATGGTGATCTCGATCTCTCCCTCCAGCACCACGCCGGCCTCCTCACCCTGGTGGGCGATCATCTCGCGGCCGGTGTCGGCGCCGGGGGGATAGGTCTCGATCATGAAGGCCAAGGCCCGGTCGCGACGATCGGCGCCCACCAGCTTGTAGATGACGTCGCCTGCGCCCACGTCGGCCAGGTCCTCAGCCGAATAGAAGACTCGGCGGCCGTTCTCCAGGTCCATGGTGAAGAAGTCACCGACGCTCATGGGGATGGCGTCGAGGATCTTCTTCAGCGAGCTCACCGAGGGGCTCACCTTGCCCTGCTCGATCAGCGACAGGCTGGAGTGTGTCACCCCGCAGCGCTTGGCCAGCTCACGCTGGGAGATACCACGCAGGGTGCGCAGGGTGCGCAGGCGTTCGCCGACGTCATCGGCCATGGCGCGTCTCCTTGGCTCTATCCCTCGCCGCGTGCCTCAGCACAGGGCGTCCAGCTTCTCCTTGAGAAGCGCGTTGACCTGCTGCGGGTTGGCGGTGCCGCGGGAGGCCTTCATCACCTGACCGACGAAGTAGCCGATCATCTTGCCGCGTTTCTCGGGTTCGGCGTCGCGGTACTGGGCCACCTGGGCGGGGCTGTCCGCGATCACCTGGTCGATCATCGCCTCGATGGCGCCGGTGTCGGTGACCTGCTTGAGCCCCTTGGCCTCGATCACCTCGTCGGCGCTCTCGCCCTGGCCGTTCCACAGCGCCTGGAAGACCTGCTTGGCGGCCTTGCCGTTGATGGTGTCGTCCATCACCCGGGCGATCAGCTCGCCGAGCTGGCGCGCGCTGACCGGGCTGTCGCCGATGGCCAGCCCCTCGCGGTTGAGCGCGCCTGCGAGCTCGCCCTGGACCCAGTTGGCGGCCTGCTTGGCATCGCCGCAGGTGTCCTTGACCACTTCGAAGTACTCGGCCATCTCGCGGCTCGCCGCGAGCACCCCGGCGTCATAGGCGGAGAGGCCGAGCTCGTCCTGGAAGCGGGCGCGCTTGTCGGCGGGCAGCTCCGGCAGGGCCTCGCGCAGGTGATCGACGTAGGCGTCATCGAGCACCACCGGCAACAGGTCGGGGCAGGGGAAGTAGCGGTAGTCGTTGGCCTCCTCCTTGGTGCGCATGCTGCGGGTCTCGTCGCGCTCGGGATCATAGAGGCGCGTCTCCTGGACCACCTCGCCGCCATCCTCGATCAGCTCGATCTGGCGCTCCACCTCGAACTCGATGGCGCGCTCCACGAAGCGGAAGGAGTTGACGTTCTTGATCTCGGCGCGGGTGCCGAAGGTCTCCTGGCCCCTGGGGCGCACCGAGACGTTGACGTCGCAGCGCATCGAGCCCTCGGCCATGTTGCCGTCCGAGATCCCCAGGTAGGTCACGATGGAGTGGATCGCCTTGAGGTAGGCGGCCGCCTCCTTGGCCGAGCGCATGTCCGGCTCGGAGACGATCTCCAGCAGCGGCGTACCGGCACGGTTGAGGTCGATGCCGGTCATGGCGTGGCCCATGCCGTCAGAAAAGGATTCGTGCAGCGACTTGCCGGCGTCCTCCTCGAGGTGGGCATGGTGCACCCGGATGCGCCTGGTGCTGCCGTCCTCCAGGGTGATCTCCACCTCACCGGGGCCGACGATGGGGTGGTACATCTGGCTGGTCTGGTAGCCCTTGGGCAGGTCCGGGTAGAAGTAGTTCTTGCGGTCGAACACTGAGACCTCGGGGATCTCGGCGTGGATCGCCAGGCCGAACTGCACGGCCATGGCCACCGCCTGCTCGTTCAACACCGGCAGCACGCCGGGCAGGCCCAGGTCCACGGCGCAGGCCTGGGTGTTGGGCTCGGCGCCGAAGGCGGTGGAGGCGCCGGAGAAGATCTTGGAGCGGGTGGCGAGCTGGACGTGCACCTCCAGCCCGATCACGGTTTCCCATTGCATCAGGCGGTCTCCTCGGCAAGCTCGGGGCGGCGCAGGTGCCAGTCGGTGGCCTGCTGGAACTGGTGGGCGACGTTGAGCAGGCGCGGCTCGGCGAAGTGGGTGCCGAGTATCTGCAGGCCCACCGGGCGGCCGCCGGCGAAGCCCGCCGGCACGCTGATGCCGGGGATGCCGGCCAGGTTCACGGCGATGGTGTAGATGTCCTGCAGGTACATGGTCACCGGGTCCTTGTTGGCGCCCAGGTCGAAGGCCGGGGTGGGGGAGGCCGGGCCCATCAGCACGTCCACCTCCTCGAAGGCGTCGAGGAAGTCCTGGCGGATCAGCCGGCGCACCTGCTGCGCCTTCTTGTAGTAGGCGTCGAAGAAGCCCTCGGAGAGGGTGTGGGTGCCGATCAGGATGCGCCGCTTGACCTCCTCGCCGAAGCCCTCGGCGCGGGAGCGCTTGTAGAGGTCGTTCAGGTCCGAGGGCGCCTCGCAGCGGTAGCCGAAGCGCACGCCGTCGTAGCGCGACAGGTTGGAGGAGGCTTCCGCCGGGGCGATCACGTAGTAGGCCGGGATGGCGTAGTGGGTGTGGGGCAGGCTCACCTCGCGCACCGTGGCACCCAGCGACTCGTAGACCTTGACCGCCTCGCGCACCGCGGCCTCCACCTCGGGGGCGAGGCCGTCGCCGAAGTACTCCCTGGGCAGGCCGATCTTCAGCCCGGCGAGGGGGGCGGCGAGCTCCTCGGTGTAGTCCGGCACGCCGCGGGCCACGCTGGTGGAGTCCCGGGGGTCGAGGCCGGCGATGGCGTTCATCAGCAGGGCGCAGTCGGCGGCCGAGCGTGCCATGGGGCCGGCCTGGTCGAGGCTCGAGGCGTAGGCGATGATCCCCCAGCGCGAGACCCGGCCGTAGGTGGGCTTGAGGCCGGTGATGCCGCAGAAGGCCGCCGGCTGACGGATCGAGCCGCCGGTGTCGGTACCCATGGCCGCCGGGGCCAGGCCCGCGGCCACGGCGGCGGCGCTGCCGCCGGAGGAGCCGCCCGGCACGGCGCGGGTGTCCCAGGGGTTCTTCACCGCGCCGAAGGCGCTGTTCTCGTTGGAGGAGCCCATGGCGAACTCGTCCAGGTTGAGCTTGCCGAGGCTCACCGTGCCGGCGGCCTTGAGTCGCTCCACCACGGTGGCGTCGTAGGGGGAGACGAAGTCGGCCAGCATCCTCGAGCCGGCGGTGGTCAGCACCCCCTCGGTGCAGAAGAGGTCCTTGATCGCCACCGGGACGCCGGTCAGCGCCCCGGCCTCGCCGCGGGCACGGGCGGCGTCGGCCGCGTCGGCGGCGGCCAGGGCCTGCTCTGCGGTGACGGTGATAAAGCTGTTGAGGGTGCCGTCGAGGCGCTCGATGCGCGCGAGCAGGTGCTCGGTCAGCTCGCGGCTGATGAACTCACCGGCGGCGAGGCCGGCGGCGAGCTCTGTCAGTGTCTTGTCATGCATGGGCCGGAGGCTCCGTGGGCATTGCCGGGACAGGAAGAGGGGCGAGGGTTACTCGACCACCCGCGGGACCAGATAGAGGCCCTGTTCCACCGCGGGGGCGCTGCGCTGGAAGCGGTCGCGCTGGTCGCTCTCGGTGACCTCGTCGGCGCGCAGCCGCTGGGTGGTGTCCAGCGGGTGGGCCAGGGGGGCGACGCCCTCGGTGTCCAGCGCCTGAAGGCGGTCGACCATCTCGAGGATGCGGCCGAGGTCCGCCTGGTAGTGGGCGGCCTCGTCGTCGGTGAGGCCGAGCCGGGCGAGGTGCGCGGCCCGGAGCACGTCAGCGTGTTCTAGCGCCATGAGTCGGGTGTCCTCGATGGAGAAAATCAGGCCCGAGACGGTACCACAATCGCCGCCTTTCGGGCAGTGGCAGTGGCGCCGTCGCGGCCGGTCGTCGAGGCCTCACGCTGCGTCTCGCCTCGCCTGGCGAGGATGCCCCGTGCCGCGGGCGTTTCGCTTGCTGCGGGTGGGGTGCGGTGATACCGTTTGCCTCCGCACAGGGTTCCCGGACTGCACTAGGTAACGACTTCCATGTTCAAACGCTTGAGGGGGCTGTTCTCCAGCGATCTGTCGATCGATCTGGGCACGGCCAATACGCTGATCTACGTCCGCGGCCGCGGTATCGTGCTCGACGAGCCATCGGTCGTGGCCATCCGCCAGTCCGGCAACATGCGCAGCGTGGCGGCCGTGGGCTCCGACGCCAAGCGCATGCTGGGCCGCACCCCCGGCAACATCACCGCCATCCGTCCGATGAAGGATGGGGTGATCGCCGACTTCACCGTCACCGAGCAGATGCTCCAGCACTTCATCCGCAAGGTCCACCAGAGCACCTTCCTGACGCCAAGCCCCCGGGTGCTGGTGTGCGTGCCCTGCATGTCGACCCAGGTGGAGCGGCGCGCCATCAAGGAGTCCGCCGAGGGGGCCGGTGCCCGCGAGGTGTTCCTGATCGAGGAGCCCATGGCCGCTGCCATCGGCGCCGGCCTGCCGGTGGAGGAGGCCCAGGGCTCCATGGTCGTCGACATCGGTGGCGGCACCAGCGAGATCGCCATCATCTCGCTCAACGGCATCGTCTACTCCGAGTCGATCCGCGTCGGCGGCGACCGCTTCGACGAGGCGATCATCGGCTACGTGCGCCGCCACTACGGCAGCCTGATCGGCGAAGCCACCGCCGAGCGCATCAAGGAGGAGATCGGCTGCGCCTATCCCGGTGGCGAGCTGCGCGAGATCGACGTGCGCGGCCGCAACCTGGCCGAGGGTATCCCGCGCAGCTTCACCCTCAATTCCCACGAGATCCTCGACGCCCTGCAGGAGACCCTGGCCTCCATCGTCGCGGCGGTGAAGAACGCCTTGGAGCAGTCGCCCCCCGAGCTCGCCTCCGACATCGCCGAGCGTGGCCTGGTGCTCACCGGCGGCGGCGCGTTGCTGCGCGACCTGGACAAGCTGATTGCCGAGGAGACCGGCCTGCCGGTGATCGTCGCCGAGGATCCGCTGACCTGCGTGGCCCGCGGCGGCGGCAAGGCCCTGGAGATGATCGACCAGCACACCTTCGAGCTGCTCTCCAGCGACTGACCCGGGAGGACGCGTCATCAAGCCGCTGTTCTCGCATGGACCGCTGCCCGTCTACCGCCTGCTGGTGTGCGGTGCGCTGGCGGTGGGCTTGATGGTCGCCGACCTGCGCCTGACCCGGATGGAGGAGGTGCGTGCCCAGCTCTCCACGCTGGTGGCGCCCATCCAGTGGGTGGTCAGCCTGCCCAGTGACGTGCTCAGCTGGAGCACCCTGGCGCTCTCCGACCAGCGGGCGCTGGTGGAGGAGAACCAGCGCCTGCGCGAGCAGATCCTCACCCTCTCCCATCGCGTACAGCGCATGGCCGACCTCACCGCCGAGAACGTGCGCCTGCGCGAGCTGCTCGCCGCCGCCCGCCAGCAGGAGGTGCCCTTCATCACCGCCGAGCTGCTCTCCCTGGACCCTGACCCCTTCGCTCACCAGATGGTGGTGGACCGCGGCCGGCGCGACGGCGTGCGCGTGGGCCAGCCGGTGATGGACGCCGCCGGCCTGGTGGGCCAGGTCACCTCGGTGTCGGCCTACTCCAGTCGGGTGCTGATGGTGGCCGACGCCAGCCATGCGCTGCCGGTGCGCGTCAACCGCAACGGCCTGCGCTTCATCCTCCAGGGCGGCGGGCGCTACGACCGCCTGAACGTGCTGCACGTCCCCGATACCGCCGACATCCGCCAGGGCGACCTGCTGGTCACCTCGGGCCTGGCCGGGCGCTTCCCGCCGGGCTACCCAGTGGCGCGGGTGGGCGAGGTGGTGCATGACCCCGGCGAGCCCTTCGCCCGGGTCACCGCCGAGCCGGTGGCGCAGCTGCAGCGCTCGCGCCACTTCCTGCTGCTGTTCCCGCCCGAGCGTCGTCCCCTCGAGGCCTGGGAGGGCGAGCTCAGTGCCGTCGCCATCGAGGCCGCGCGGGCGGTGGCGGGCGTCGACGACGAGGAGGCGCGCTGATGGCTCCCCCCTCCGCCGCCAACCTGGCGCTGCCCTGGATCTGGCTCTCGCTCTTGCTGGCGCTCTGCCTGCAGGTGATGCCCTTGGCCGAGGGCTGGCAGCTCTGGCGCCCCGACTGGCTGGGGTTGATGCTGGTCTACTGGTGCATGAAGACCCCCTATCGGGTGGGGGTCTTCCATGGCTTCGTGCTGGGATTGCTGCTCGACCTGATCGAGGGCGCCGTGCTCGGCCACAACGCCCTGCTGCTGTCGCTGCTGGCCTTCCTCTCCGCGCTGGTCTATCCACGCTTCCGCGCCTACTCGCTGGTGCAGCAGGCGCTGATGGTGCTGGTGCTGCTGGGCAGCGTGCAGCTCGCCGACCAGTGGCTGCGCACCCTGGTGGGCAGCTTCTCCATCCACCTCGCCTTCCTGACGCCGTCGCTGATCGGCGCGCTGCTCTGGCCCTGGTTCGCCACCCTGTTCAACCTGCTGGGGCGGCGCCTGGCCCGCGACTGACGGAGCCCTCCCATGCCCACTGCCTCTCCCATGCCCACGGCCCCGCCCGTGCTCTGTCTCGCCTCCGCCTCGCCCAGGCGTTGCGAGCTGCTGGCCTCCATCGGCGTCCCGGTGACGGTGCGCCCGGTCGACATCGACGAGACCCCGCACCACGGCGAGGCCGCCGAGGCCTATGTGATCCGCCTGGCCCGGGAGAAGGCCCGGGCGGGGGCAGGGCATGGCGAGCTGCCGACCCTGGGCTCCGACACCGCGGTGGTGCGCGACGGCGAGATCCTCGGCAAGCCCGAGGATGCCGCGCATGCCGCCGCCATGCTGCGTTCGCTCTCCGGCCGTGAGCACCGGGTGCTCACCGCGGTGGCGGTGAGCGGCCCCGCCGGGCTGCTCGATGCCTGCGTGACCACCCGGGTGGCGATGCGCGAGATCTCGGATGCCGAGATCGCCGCCTACTGGGCGAGCGGCGAGCCCGCCGACAAGGCCGGCGGCTACGCCATCCAGGGGCTGGCCGCGGTGTTTGTCGAGCGCATCGCCGGCAGCCACTCGGCGGTGGTGGGGCTGCCGCTCTTCGAGACCGCCGCGCTGCTGCGCCGCCAGGGCGTGCCGCTCTGGGACGGCGCCCTCGCCTGAGGGCCTCTTCTCGGGTGACGCGCCGGCCAGGCCGCCGGCGAGCCGGCGGCTCGCGTGGCGCGTCTCAACGCCTGGGGCGCGGGGCTCTATGTCATAATGGCCGCAAAGCAATCTGGACAAGGATTTCCGCATGAGCGGCGAAGTACTGATCAACCTGACGCCGATGGAGACCCGTGTCGCCGTGGTGGAGAATGGCGTGCTGCAGGAGGCCTTCATCGAGCGCAGCCGGCGGCGCGGCATCGTCGGCAACATCTACAAGGGGCGCGTGGTGCGGGTGCTGCCGGGCATGCAGGCGGCCTTCGTGGATATCGGCCTCGACCGGGCCGCCTTCATCCACGCCCACGAGGTGATGCCCCCCGGCACCCCGGCCGATGAGCAGCTCTCCATCGGCCACCTGCTCCACGAGGGCCAGGCGCTGGTGGTGCAGGTCACCAAGGACCCCATCGGCTCCAAGGGGGCGCGGCTCACCACCCACCTCTCGGTGCCCTCGCGCTACCTGGTCTACATGCCCGATGCCCCCCACCACGGCGTCTCCCAGCGCATCGAGGACGAGCGCGAGCGCGAGCGGCTGCGGGCCCTGATCGAGGAGGCCCAGACCCAGCAGACCCTGGAGGTGACCGGCGGCTTCATCGTGCGCACCGCCGCCGAGGGGGTGGGGGTCGAGGAGCTCGCCGCCGATATGCACTTCCTGCTGCGGCTGTGGCGCAAGGTAAGCGAGCGCAAGGTCACCGCGCCGGCGCCCAGCGTCATCTACGACGACCTGCCGCTGTTCATGCGCATCCTGCGCGACGTGATGCGCCACGAGATCGAGAAGGTGCGCATCGACTCCCGGGAGAACTACGTCAAGCTGATCGAGTTCGCCGAGGAGTTCATGCCCGACGCCGTGGAGCGCATCGAGCACTACGCCGGCGAGCGGCCGATCTTCGACCTCTACAGCGTCGAGGACGAGATCCACAAGGCGCTGGGGCGCAAGGTGCAGCTCAAGTCCGGCGGCTACCTGGTGATCGACCCCACCGAGGCGATGACCACCATCGACGTCAACACCGGCGGCTACGTGGGGCACCGCAATCTCGAGGAGACCATCTTCAAGACCAACCTCGAGGCCGCCACCGCCATCGCCCGCCAGCTGCGCCTGCGCAACCTTGGCGGCATCATCATCATCGACTTCATCGACATGGAGGACACCGAGCACCAGCGCCAGGTGCTGCGCATGCTCGAGAAGTCGCTGGAGCGCGACCACGCCAAGACCAAGTGTACCGGGGTCACCGAGCTGGGCCTGGTGCAGCTGACCCGCAAGCGTACCCGGGAGAGCCTCGAGCAGACCCTCTGCGAGGCGTGCCCCACCTGCGCGGGGCGTGGCACCCTCAAGACCCCCGAGACCGTCTGCTACGAGATCTTCCGCGAGATCCTGCGCGAGGAGCGCGCCTACAGCGCCGAGACCTACATGGTGCTGGCCGCCCAGGCGGTGGTGGACCGCCTGCTCGACGAGGAGTCGGCGGCGGTGGCCGACCTGGAGGAGTTCATCGGCAAGCCGATCCGCTTCCAGGTCGAGACCCACTACTCCCAGGAGCAGTACGACATCGTGCTGATGTGAGCCCATGGCCGCGCTTCGCCCGCTGATCCGCTGGACCCTGACCCTGCTGGCCCTGCTGCTGGCGGCGCTGGCGCTGCTGACGCTGGCGGCGCGCCTGGCGCTGGGCATGGTGGATGGGCTGACGCCGCGGCTCGAGGCGCTGCTCTCGGCGCGCTTCGGCGCCGAGGTCAGCCTCGCCGGGCTGGAGGGGGGGCTCTCGCGCCTCGACCCCCACCTCGCCGTGGAGGGGCTCGACCTGCGCACCCGCGCCGGGGACCGGCCGTTGCTCGAGGTCGAGGCCGGCCACCTGCGCCTGGACACCTGGCGAAGCCTGCGCGAGGGGTTGCCGGTGGTGGAGGACGCCCGCCTCGAGGGGCTGACCCTGCACCTCTACCAGGCCGCCGATGGTGGCTGGCACTGGCCCCCACCCGCCGATCTGCCGCCCGTGCTGCAGCCCGACGAGCCCTTCGACCTGGAGCGCCTCGACTTCTGGGTCGGCGTGCTGCTGCGCCAGCGCGCCTGGGCCGAGGAGGTGCGGGTGGTACTCCACGGCCGCGACCGGGAGGTGGCCTTCGAGGCGCCGCGGCTGCTGATGACCGGGGATGCCCGCCGCGCCCATCTCGAGGGCACCCTGCGCCTGGTCGGCGACCGTGACATCGCCATGCAGGTGGTCCTGGAGGTGCTGCCGGGGCCCCGGGGGCTCGGCGACTTCAACGCCGCCCTGCAGGCCGACATGCGCCTCGATAGCCTGGTGGCGCTGGCCGCGGTGCTGGGGCGCGACCAGCCGCTGCGCCTCGACGAGGCCAGCGGCGAGGCGCGGCTGTGGGGGCGCTGGCATCGCGCCGCCCTGGAGGACGTGCGCCTGGCGCTGGACGTCGAGCGCCTGGCGGTGAGCCATGCCGACTCGGCCGGCGAGCGCCATGAGCTGGCCCTGGAGAGCGTCACCGCCCGTGGCCAGTGGCTGCGCCGCGAGACAGGCTGGGAGGCGTGGCTCGAGGGCGACGCCGAGAGCCGCGACGCCAGCGAGCCGGACGACCTGGCGGGACGCTGGGGGCCGGCGCTGCCCTATCGCTGGCACCTGCGCGGCGACGATGCCGGCTGGTGGCTGACCACCGGCGCCTTCGACCTCGGTTCCCTGGCCGCCTGGCGGGACCGGGTGCCGTTGCCCGAGGCGCTGGGCCGGGCCGTGGAGAGCCTCGACCCGCGCGGGCGGGTGATGGGCTTCGCGCTGGGGCGGCGCGACGGCGAGTGGGAGGCCCGGGCCGCGCTGCGCGGCGTGGCGGTATCCCCCTGGCAGCAGGCCCCGGGAGGTGGTCCCCTGGACATGTGGGTGGAGGCGCGCGGCGGCAACGGCCGGGTGCGCTTCGTCGGCGATGACGCCGCCACGCTGCATTTTCCCGAGGTCTTCGCCGGCCCCATGGCCCTCGAGCGCGCCTCGGGGGAGGTGCACTGGTCCTACGATGGCCCGCGCAGCATGGTCAGCGGCCGCGATCTCGAGGTGGTCTGGAACGGCGCCACGGTGCGCGGCGGCTTCGGCCTCTCCACCGGGCGCGGTGCCCGGGGCGGCTTCGGCCTGACCCTGGCCCTGGAAGAGGTGGACGCCGTGGCGACGCCGCTGGTCGAGTGGCTGCCGGTCAAGATCCTCGGCGACGAGCTGCGCGCCTGGCTCGCCGAGGGCGTGGCCGGCCGGGTCCCCGAGGGCTCGCTGCGCCTGCACGTGCCGCTCTCCGGCGGCAGTGGCGAGCGCCTGGCGCCGAGCTTCGGACTCGACCTGGCGATCCGCGATGGCCGGTTGCCCATCGCCCCGGGCTGGCCGGCCCTCGACGGTGTCGAGGGGCGGTTGCGCCTCGACGACGGCGTGCTCGACGCCGAGGTGACGCGGGCCGAGAGCCTCGGCGTCCAGGCCGGTGAGGGACGTGTGCGCCTGGCCGACGAGCGCCTTCAGGTGGAGGGCGCCGTCGCGGCCGACGCCGAGGCCCTGCGCGACTTCCTGCCGGCGATGCCGGTGGCCGGCATGGAGGCACTCGACGACTGGTGGGCCGAGGGGCGCGCCGAGGGCGACCTGAGCCTTGCGCTACCCCTGGACGACCCGGAGGCCATCGCGCTCACGGTCACCACCCAGGCCGCCTTCCCGCGCCTCGAGTACGCCCCCCTGGGGCTCGCCTTCCGTGACCTCGAGGGGCCCTTGACCTGGCGCCAGCAGGGCGCGGCGGGCGGCCTCGAGGGGCGCCTCGAGGGGCGGGCACTGGGTGGCCCGGTGCGTGCCGAGATCGACACCGCCGCCGGCGGCCTCGACCTTTCCGGACGCGCCGAGATCGCCCCCCTGCTGGCGCTGGGCGATGTCGCCTCGCTGGCGGGGCCGCTCGCGGGGGCCGTCGACTGGCAGGGCCGCCTGGCGATCGCCGAGGCGAGCGTCAGCCTGGGCCTTGCCAGCGACCTCACCGGCCTCGCCATCGACCTGCCGTCGCCCCTGGGCAAGGCAGCCGGCGAGGTTCGCCCCCTGCGACTCGACATGGACCTGACCCGGGGCCGGCTGGAGGGGTGGCTGGGCGAGGCGCTGGCACTGCGCTGGCGGCGGCTCGATGGCACCTCGGGCCAGGGCCAGGTGTGGCTGGGGCGCCCGGCCGGCGGCGACTGGCCGGCCGGCGAGGGCTGGTGGGTGGATGCCTACCTGCCCCGCCTGGCCCCGGCCGAGTGGGCCGCCGCCCTCGGCGGTGGGGTCGCTGGCGGCGGGACGAGTGCCCAGGCGCTGCGCGAGGTGCGCCTTGAGAGCGACTGCCTCTCCCACGAGCAGCGCTGCCTGGGCTCGCTCCAGGCCAGGGCGCGTCCCCAGGCCGGCGGCGGCTGGCGCCTGGGGCTGGAGGGCAGCCTGCTGGCGGGCCAGCTCGACTACCGGCCGGGGCTGGCCGAGCCACTGGACATCGGCCTGACCCGCCTGGCGCTGGACCCCCTGACGCCCGCCACCGCCCGGGCCGGGTCGCTGCTCGACGAGGTCGCCACGCCGCCGGCCCCCGAGCCGCTGCCCGACTGGGTGGCGACGCTGCCCGCCGGGCGGCTGCGCATCGCCGAGATCACCCGCCAGGGGCAGCGCCTGGGGCCCCTCACCGCCCGCTGGCGGGCCACCCCCGAGCGGCTCAGCATCGTGCCGCTGGGGCTGACCCTGGGCCAGGTCAGCGCCCGGGGCGAACTGGTCTGGGAGGCCGCCGGTCCGGAGGCCAGCCTGACCCGGGCGCGGCTCGACCTGGACGGTCGCGACCTGGGGACGGCGCTGGAGCGCCTCGGCCAGCCCCCCGCCATCCGCAGCGCCGAGACCCGGGTCAGGAGCCAGCTGGCCTGGCCCGGCACGCCCTGGCAGTTCGCCCTGGAGCGCTCCCGGGGCAGCGTCGAGGCACAGCTTCGCGACGGGCGCTTCGTCAACCTGGAGTCGGCCCCGGCACGGCTGGTCGGACTGCTCAACCTGGACAACCTGGTACGCCGGCTGCGCCTGGACTTCTCCGACGTGACCGGCCAGGGCACCGCCTTCGACCGTGTCAGCGGCGCGGCGACCCTGTATGGTGGCACCCTGGAGACCCGCGGGCCGGTGGAGGTCGAGGGGCCCGCGACCCGCTTCACCCTGGACGGCAGCGTCGACCTGGCGCGGCGGGAACTCGACATGGGGCTGGGGGTCACGGTACCCATCAGCCGCAACCTGCCGCTGGCCGCGGTGATCGCCGGTGCCCCGGTGGTGGGGGGTGCCCTGTTCATCGCCGATCGCCTGTTCGGCGACGCCATCGACAGCGTGACCCGAATTCATTACCGCGTGCGCGGCCCCTGGACCGCGCCGCAGATCTCAGTGGAAAGCGCCGAATGACCCGACACGCACAGCTAGACGAAGCCGCCGGCATCCTGCTCGCGCCCGGCGGGCTCTCCCTGGAGGACCTGGAGTCCGGCCTGGGCCACGCCCTGGGGCCGGGTATCGACTACGCCGACCTCTACTTCCAGCGCAGCTGGCACGAGGGGTGGGTGCTCGAGGATGGCGAGGTCAAGGAGGCCAGCTACAGCATCGACGGCGGGGTGGGCGTGCGCTCGCTGGCCGGCGAGAAGACCGGCTTCGCCTACTCCAACCAGATCACCGCCGACGCCCTGGCCGAGACCGGGCGCACCGCCGCCGGCATCGTGCGCCACGGCAGCCGCCTGACCGCCGGCGTGCCGGTGGCGGTGGCGCCCGCCGCCCGCTACGCCGGGGTCGACCCGCTCTCCGGGCTCTCCGCCGAGGAGAAGGTCGCCATGCTCAAGGCGGCGGATCGCGCGGCGCGCGCCGCCGACCCCGCGGTGAGCCAGGTCAGCGCCTCGCTCTCCGGGGTCCACGAGGTGGTGCTGGTGCGCGGCAGCGACGGCACCCTGGCGGCGGACATCCGCCCCCTGGTGCGCTTCAACGTCAGCGTGATCGCCGTGCGTGACGGCCGCCGCGAGCGGGGCAGCGCCGGCGGTGGCGGCCGCTACCCCATGTCGCGGCTGCGTGACGAGGGGGTGGCCGAGCGCTATGCGAAGGAGGCAGTACGCCAGGCGCTGGTCAACCTCGAGGCGGTCGACGCCCCGGCCGGCCAGCTGCCGGTGGTGCTGGCGCCGGGCTGGCCCGGCATCCTGCTCCACGAGGCGGTGGGCCACGGCCTGGAGGGCGACTTCAACCGCAAGGGCAGCTCGGCCTTCGCCGGGCGCATGGGCCAGCGCGTCGCCGCCCCCGGGGTGACGGTGGTGGACGACGCCACCCTCGCCGACCGGCGTGGCTCGCTCTCCGTGGACGACGAGGGCACCCCGGGCCAGGCCACCACGCTGATCGAGGACGGCATCCTCACCGGCTACATGCAGGACAAGCTCAACGCCCGGTTGATGGGCATGGCGCCCACCGGCAACGCCCGTCGCGAGTCCTTCGCCCACCTGCCCATGCCGCGCATGACCAACACCCTGATGCTGGCCGGCCAGGACGACCCCACCGACATCATCAGGAGCGTGCGCCGAGGCCTCTTCGCGGTGAGCTTCGGCGGTGGCCAGGTGGACATCACCTCGGGCAAGTTCGTGTTCTCGGCCAGCGAGGCCTACCTGATCGAGGACGGGCGGATCACCGCGCCGGTGAAGGGCGCAACCCTGATCGGCAACGGCCCCGAGGCGATGGGGCGGGTGTCGATGATCGGCCACGACATGGAACTCGATACCGGCATCGGCGTCTGCGGCAAGGAGGGGCAAGGCGTGCCGGTGGGCGTCGGCCAGCCGACGCTCAAACTGGACGAGCTGACCGTCGGCGGCACGGCCTCGTGAAGGAACGTGCCTGCGCTCGCCCATACGGCGTTGGCGTTCGGCTCGCCATGCTCATTTAGGGCCCCTAAACTCCGCTGTCTCGCCGAGCGCCGCCTTGTCTGGCCTTCGCTCGGCGACGTTCCGCGAGGGAGGAGGTCTACAGCCCCGCGGTATCGCGGATCAGCCTGAACAGCTTGCGGGCGCTGGCCGGGGGCTTGTGGTGATCACGCTCGCGGCGGGCATTGCGGATCAGCTGGCGCAGCGCCTGGCGGTCGGCGTCGGGATAGTCGGCGACGAAGGCCTCGACGGCGGGGTCGCCCTCCTCGACGAGGCGGTCACGCCAGCGCTCCAGGCGATGGAAGGCGTGGTCGCGGCGGAGCTTCTCCTGCTCGATCTCGTCGTGGACGGCGCGGATCGCCGCCAGGTCCTCGCGGCGCATCAGCTTGCCGACGTACTGCATGTGGCGCCGGCGCCCCTCGTGGGAGCGGATGCGTGCGGTCTCCTCGACGGCGGCCAGCATGTCGTCGGAGAGCGGGAAGCGGGCCCGCTCGGCGGGGGTCATGGCGATGATCTGCTCGCCCAGCGTCTGCAGCGCATGCATCTCGCGCTTGAGCTGGGACTTGCTGGGACGCTCGTCGTCGTCCGCCTGGGCCAGGAGCTGGTCGAGCAGCTCGCGGGGAGATTCCTGGGACATGCCGCTTCCATCGGTTGGGGCTGGGATGTCCCGCAGTATACCAGCCCGCCCACCGGGGCCGGGAACCAAGATCGCGGGCGCCGCCTGGCGCCCGGCAAAGGAGGAACGAGATGACACAGGCGTTCGATGCCGAAGCCCAGCAGGCGCTGCTGGAGAGCCGGGCCCGGCAGGCCGTGGAGCTGGCCGGGAAACTGGGTGCCGATGCCTGCGAGGTGGGCGCCAGCGTCGACCAGGGGGTCGGGGTCAGCGTCCGCGAGGGCGAGGTGGAGACCGTGGAGCTCTCCCGGGATCAGGGCATCGCGGTGACCGTCTACGTGGGGCGCCGCAAGGGCAGCGCCTCCTCCAGTGACGCCGGCGAGGCCTCGATCCGCTCGGTGGTGGAGAAGGCCATCGCCATCGCCCGCTACACCGGCGAGGATCCCGCCGCGGGGCTCGCCGATGCCGAGCTCATGGCCACCCGGCTGCCGGACCTCGAGGTCCACCACCCCTGGCCGCTCTCCACCGAGGAGGCGATCGCGCTGGCCCAGGCCTGCGAGGCCGCCGGGCGCGCCCGGCCGGGCATCAAGAGCTCCGACGGCGCCTCGCTCTCCAGCGGCGAGGGGGTTCGGGTCTACGCCAACAGCCACGGCTTCCTGGGCAGCCAGCGCGGCAGCCGCCACTCGCTCTCCTGCATGCTGATCGCCGAGGACGCCGCTGGCATGCAGCGCGACTACGACTTCACCACCGCCCGCGACCCCCGGCAGCTGCTCGCCCCCGAACGGGTCGGCGAGAGCGCCGCCGAGCGCACCCTGCGTCGCCTGGGCGCCCGTCGTCCGGCCACCGGGCGCCTGCCGGTGCTCTTCGACCCCAACCTCGCCGCCGGGCTGGTGGGCTCGCTGATGGGCGGCATCGCCGGCGGGGCGCTCTTCCGCCAGGCCTCCTTCCTCTGTGACCGCCTGGGCGATGCGCTCTTCCCCGAGTGGTTCGGCCTCAGCGAGCGCCCCATGGAGGTCGGCGCCATGGCCAGCTCCCCCTTCGACAACGACGGCGTGCAGACCCGCGACAACGTCTTCATCGACCAGGGGCGTCTGGCCAGCTATATGCTCTCCGCTTACAGCGCCCGGCGGCTCGGCATGCAGACCACCGCCAACGCCGGCGGGGCGCGCAACCTGCGCATCGACGCCCCGCTCACGCCGCGCGACGAGCTCTTGTCGCGCATGGGCCGCGGGGTGGTGGTGACCGAGCTGATGGGGCAGGGGGTCAACGCCGTGACCGGGGACTACTCCCGCGGCGCCGCCGGCTTCTGGGTGGAGGACGGCGAGATCCAGTACCCGGTGGAGGAGTTCACCATCGCCGGTAACCTGGAGGCGATGTTCCGGGGCCTCGCCGGCATCGGCAGCGACACCGACACCCGCGGCAGCATCCATACCGGCAGCTGGCTGATCGACGAGATGACCGTCGCCGGGAGCTAGGCTTCCTCGTCGAAGTTGGCCGCGAACAGCGCCTCCACGGCGTCCAGCGCCGCCTCGGCGTCCTCGCCCTCGGCGCTTACCGTGAGCGTGGTGCCGCAGGGGGCGGCCAGCATCAACAGCGACATGATGTTGTCGGCATCGCCCGCCAGGGCGCCGTTGGCCACGCTGACGCGGGCGGTGAAGGGCTGGCAGCACTGTACCAGCCGCGTGGCGGCGCGGGCGTGCAGCCCGCGCTTGTTGGTGAGGGTCAGCTGGCGTTGAGGCACGCTTATCGTCCTTGATCGGCGGGGGCGGCGAGGGTGTCCTGCAGGCCCAGTTCGCGGTGGCGCAGCCTGACATGGGGATGGGCCGCCGCCAGTCGCCTGGCCAGGCGTTCGGCGAGGTAGACCGAGCGGTGCTGGCCGCCGGTACAGCCGATGGCCACGGTCAGGTAGCTGCGATGGCTGGCGCGGTAGGCGGGTAGCCAGCGCGCCAGCCAGGCCTCGATGTCGTCGAGCATCTCGGCCACCATCGGGTAGCCCTCGAGGAAGGTCACGATCGCCTCGTCGCGGCCGTTGTAGGGACGCAGGCGAGGGTCCCAGTAGGGGTTGGGCAGGCAGCGCGCGTCGAACACCAGGTCGGCGTCCAGCGGTACCCCGCGCTTGAAGCCGAAGGACTCCACGGTGAGGGTCAGCTGCTCGGGGCGGTGGCCGGCGACCTGGTCGCCGATGCGCCCGCGCAGCTCGTGCACCGTGAGGCGCGAGGTGTCGATCACCAGGTCGGCCAGGTCACGGATCTCCGCCAGCGCGCGCTCCTCGGAGTCGATCGCCTCGGCGAGGGTCATCTCGCTGCCCCGGGTCAGCGGGTGGCGGCGGCGGGTGGCGGAGTAGCGCTCGATCAGGATGCGAGCATCGGTGGTCAGGTAGATCACCTGGCAGTCGATGCCGCGTCCGCGCACCTCCGCGAGCAGGCTGGGGAAGCGCTGGAGCGCCTGGGGCAGGTTGCGGGCATCGATGCTCACCGCGATGGAGGAGCGCGGCGAGGCAGGGTCCCCCAGCTCGTCCACCAGCGAGCCCAGCAGCATCGCCGGCAGGTTGTCGATGGCGTAGTAGCCGAGGTCCTCCAGGGCCTGCAGCGCGATCGACTTCCCCGAACCGGAACGGCCGCTGATGATCACGAGCTGCATGGGGGTCTCCTGGTCGGGGGGGCCTCAGCCCTGTCGTCGGATCGCCTCGATCAGGCGCTCGTGGAGGTCGCGCTGGCTCTGGCTGCCGCGAAGCCGTGAGCGGGTCTCGGCATCGTTCATGATGCCGGCGACCTCGGCCAGCAGCGCCAGGTGGGCGGCGTCGGCCTCCTCGGGCACCAGCAGCACGAACACTAGGTCCACCGGTTCGCCGTCGATGGCGTCGAAGTCCACCGGCTCGGCGAGCCTGAGGAAGGCGGCGACGGGCCTCTTGCAGTGGGGGCTTCTGGCATGCGGGATCGCCACGCCGTTGCCGATCCCCGTGCTGCCCAGGCGTTCACGGGCGATCAGGCGCGCGAAGACCTCCTGGCTGTCGAGGCTGGGAGTGTTCTGGGCGATGAAGGTGCTGAAGAACTCAAGCACCCGTTTCTTGCTCCCCCCGGGCACATCGAACAGGGTGCGCTCGGGGGGCAGGATGGCGTCCAGTGACATCGTGGGTTCAGCGGGCGCCGGCGCCCTGGGCGCGGGCCTGGGCCTTCTCCTTGTGCTTCACCAGCTGACGGTCCAGCTTGTCGGCCAGGGCGTCGATGGCGGCATACATGTCATTCTCCTGCGCCTCGGCGTGCAGGTCGGCACCGGCGGCATGCAGGGTGCAGGCGGCGGACTGGCGCTCCTTCTCCACGGACAGGGTCACCTGCACGGTGGTGATGTTGTCGTAGTGGCGCTCCACGCGAGTCAGCTTCTCGTTCACATAGTCACGCAGGGCATCGGTCAGTTCCACATGATGGCCGGTGATATTGACTTGCATGACACGCTCCTTGCTCGTTGGTTGTGATTCGATTGTAACCCTTTTTCCTGCCTTGCATACCCCCCGCGCCAGGCGCGTGGGACGGCGCCTTGACGCGGGTCAGCGGAGCCGCTTGCGCTCGCTGGAGGAGGGGATGCCCATCGCCTCGCGGTACTTGGCTACGGTGCGGCGTGCCACCTTGATGCCGGCCTCGTCCAGCAGGGCGACCAGCTTGCTGTCGGAGAGCGGCTTGCGCGGCGGCTCCTCCTGGATCAGCTTGCGGAGGCGGGCACGGATGGCGGTGCTGGAGTGGGCGTCGCCGTCCCCCTCGCCACCCACCTGGCTGGAGAAGAAGTACTTGAGCTCGAAGACCCCGCGAGGGGTATGGATGAACTTCTGGGTGGTGACCCGGGAGATGGTCGACTCGTGCATCTCCACCGCCTCGGCGATGTCGGCCAGGATCAGCGGCTTCATCGCCTCCTCGCCCTGCTCCAGGAAGTCGAGCTGGCGTGCCAGGATCTCACGCCCGACCCGCAGCAGGGTGTCGTTGCGGCTGGCCAGGCTCTTCATCAGCCAGCGCGCCTCCTGCAGGTGGTCCTTGAGGAAGCGGTTGTCGTCGCTGGTGTCGGCGCGACGGATCAGCGCCGCGTAGTCGGGCTGGATGCGCAGCCGCGGCAGCGCCTCGGGGTTGAGCTCGACCCGCCAGCCATGACGGTCGTGGTAGGCGACCAGGTCGGGAACCACGTAGTCGTCGGTGACCCCGGCGAAGGCGCTGCCGGGGCGTGGGTCCAGGGCGCGCACCAGGGCGATGGTGGCTTCCAGGGCGGCGTCGTCGAGCCCCAGGCGGCGCTTGAGCAGGCGGCGGTCGTCGCCGGCCAGCGCCTCCAGGAACTGGCGCACCAGGCGCCGCGCCTGGGGCAGGCAGGGGGTGTCGTCGGGGAGGGCGGCGAGCTGCAGCGCCAGACACTCGCGCAGGTCCCGGGCGAAGACCCCGGTGGGTTCGAACTGCTGCAGGCGCAGCAGCACCGCCTCCACCTCGCGGCTGCGCAGCCCGGCCAGCCCCTGCGCCCTGAGCCCCTCGCACAGCTCGTCGAGGGGACTGGACAGGTAGCCGGCGTCGTCCACGGCATCGATCAGGCTCTCGGCGATCTGGCGCTCGCGCGGGGCCAGGTCGCTCATCGCCAGCTGCCAGGCGAGGTGGCCGCGCAGGCTCTGGCCCTCGGCCTGGCGTTCGAAGTCGGGCCCCTCGCCGCCCGCCGGGGCGGCTAGGTCCGTGTAGGTGTCGGACCACTCGCTGTCGGTGCTCAGCTCCGCGGGGATCTCGCTTGCCCACTCCTCCTCGGGCGTTTCCACGCTGGCCTGCTCGCCGAACTCCTCGTCGAGCTCCAGCAGGGGGTTGGACTCCATCGCCTGCTGGATCTCCTGGCGCAGGTCCAGGGTGGAGAGCTGCAGCAGGGCGATGGCCTGCTGCAGCTGGGGCGTCATGGTCAGCTGGGTGCCGACCCGCAGCTGCAGGGAAGCCTTCATGGCCATGGGAGGCGTCCTCCTGGCGTGTCGGAAAGCCTCACCCTAGCGCCTGGCGACGACGCGCGCAAGCGTGGCTAAAGCAACTTCCGTGCCAGACGCGCGAGGCGTGCCACAAGCGAATAACGATATGGTGGTCAGCGGCTTGGCGCGCATGTCCGCTTCAGAGCCGGAAGTCCTGCCCCAGGTAGACCTCGCGAACCCGCTGGTTGGCGAGGATCGCCGCGGCGTCCCCCTCGGCGATGATCTTGCCGTCGCCGACGATGTAGGCGGTGTCGCAGATGTCGAGGGTCTCGCGGACGTTGTGGTCGGTAATCAGCACCCCGATGCCGCGGGCCTTAAGCTGGCGGATGATCCCCTTGATCTCGCCCACCGAGATGGGGTCGACCCCGGCGAAGGGCTCGTCGAGCAGGATGAAGGCGGGTTCGGTCGCCAGGGCGCGGGCGATCTCGACCCGCCGGCGCTCGCCGCCGGAGAGGCTCATGCCGAGGTTGTCGCGGATGTGGTTGACGTGGAACTCCTCGAGGAGCTCCTCCAGGCGGGCGTGGCGGGCGGCGCGGTCAAGGTCGCGGCGGGTCTCGAGGATCGCCAGGATGTTGTCGGCCACCGACAGCTTGCGGAAGATCGAGGCCTCCTGGGGCAGGTAGCCGATGCCGGCCCGGGCGCGCTCGTGCATGGCCGCGCGGGAGAGGTCCTGGTCGTCGATGGCCACCGTCCCGGCGTCGGCGCGCACCAGGCCGACGATCATGTAGAAGGAGGTGGTCTTGCCGGCGCCGTTGGGGCCCAGCAGGCCGACGATGCTGCCCTGGCGGATCGACAGGCCGATGTCCTGGACCACGCGGCGGCGCTTGTAGCTCTTGGCGAGGTGGCGGGCGTGAAGGGTCTTCATGGACTCCCTTACTGCTGTTCCGGCTGGAGCGTCATGCGGATGCGCTGGCTGCCCTCGACGCCCTCGGCATCGGCACGCGCCTGGACCACGCGGCGGTCGAGGAAGTACTCGAGGTAGCCGCCCTGGAAGATGTCGCCGCCCTGGTGCAGCTCGGCGCGGTCGATCAGCTCCACGCGGCGCTCGGCGACATGGTAGACCACCGTGCGCCCCCAGCCCTTGACCACCGGCTCGGCGGGGTCAGGCTGCTGCTCCAGGTAGGCCCGCTCGCCGGTGGCGGTAGCCAGGGAGAGTTCGCCGGCGTCGTTGCGGCGGATCTCCACGCGATCGCCGGTGAGGCGCATGCTGCCCTGGCGGATGTCCACGTTGCCGGTGTAGACGGCGGTGCCGGCGCGGTCGTCGAGGTCCAGGCGGTCCGCCTCCACCAGGATGGGGGCCTCGGCATCGCCCTGGGCCTGGACGACCGGGACGGCGCCGAAAGTGAGCAGCAGGGCGCAGGCGAGGGGGGCTAGGGACGGTCGCTTCATCACGGGGACTCCTCGGCGGTCTCGGGCGGGTGGTGGCCGCGCACATTGTCGGTCAGCCGGGCGCGGTTGTCATCGAGCCAGGCGTCGAAGCGTTCGCCGCTCATGCGCTGGGGGGGCTGGCGCAGCGTGGCCGGGGTGGTGCTCCAGGCGTGGCCGGTGTCGGCATCGTAGTGCAGGGTCTCGGTGGTCAGCACCCAGCGCTCCGCGGGGGCCTCGAGGCGGGCGTCGCCGTCGAGGCGCAGCGGGTTGCCGCCGGGGCCGAGCTCGCCGTGCTCGGCCTCGGCCAGCCACAGGCGACCCTCGCGATCGACCAGGCGCGAGCGGGGCGCGTCCAGCCGGGTGACGTCGTCCTCGGGGGTGTGCACCAGGCGCGGGGTGGTGACGCGCTGGTGGGGCCGGCCCTGGGCGTCGAAGCGGGTGAGCCGGGCGTTCTCGAGGTAGAAGTCCGGCTCGCCGGCGGCATCCCGGGGCACCCGACCGCCGGAACCGGGCCCGCGCAGGTCGAGCAGCGCCAGGCCGCCGCCCAGCGCCAGCAGCAGCAGCACCAGGCCGGTGCGAAAGCCCGGGCGCGGCAGGGCCATGGGCTCAGCCGGCCCCGTGGAGGTAGGTGTCGAGGACCGCGTCCCAGTGGCCCTGGGCGCGCAGCAGGGTGTCGGCGATCTCGCGGGCCGCGCCGTGGCCGCCGGCGCGCTCGGTGACCCAGTCGGCATGGCGCTGGATGTAGTCGGGGGCGTTGGGCACGCTGATGCCCACCCCGGCGCGGCGGATGGCGCCGACGTCGGGCATGTCATCGCCGCAGTAGGCGACCTGGTCGAACTCCAGCCCCAGCCGGCCGACCAGCTCGCGCAGCACCGGCAGCTTCCGCTCGACGCCCTGGAAGACGTGCTGGATGCCCAGCGCCGCGGCGCGGCGGCTGACGGTGGGGGAGTCGCGGCCGGTGATCAGCGCGACCTGGAGGCCGGCGCGCTTGAGCAGCTTGAGGCCGTGGCCGTCCTGGACGCTGAAGGCCTTGATCTCGATGTCGTCGGCCTGGAAGTAGAGCTGGCCGTCGGTGAGTACGCCGTCGACGTCCAGCGCCAGCAGGCGGATGCGGCGCAGGCGGTCGGTGAGCTCGGGGTCCTGCAGGGGCGAGGTGAGGGGCATGTCGGGCTCCGTGGGGTGGGTTCGGGTCACGCCGGGCGTCAGATCACGCCGCTGGCGAGCAGGTCGTGCATGTGCAGGGCGCCCACCGGGCGACCTGCCTCGTCGACCACGGCCAGGGCGGAGATGCGGTGGTCCTCCATCAGGCGCACCGCCTCGGCGGCCAGGGTCTCCGGCGACACGCGCTTGCCGGGGCGGGTCATCACCGCGTCCACGCTCAGGCCGGAGAGGTCGCTGTGCTGGTCGAGGGTGCGGCGCAGGTCGCCGTCGGTGTAGACGCCGGCGAGGGTGCCGTCGGGCGCCACCACGCAGGTGAAGCCCAGCCCCTGGCGGGTGATCTCCAGCAGGGCGTCGCGCAGCGGGCTGCCCAGCGGCACCCAGGGTAGCCGCTCGCCCGAGTGCATCAGGTCGCCGACGCGCAGCAGCAGCCGCTTGCCCAGGCTGCCGCCGGGGTGGGAGAGGGCGAAGTCCTCGGCGGTGAAGCCGCGCGACTCCAGCAGTGCCACCGCCAGGGCATCGCCCAGCGCCAGCGCGGCGGTGGTGGAGGCGGTGGGGGCCAGGTCCAGCGGACAGGCCTCGCGCGCCACCCCGGCATCCAGGTGCACCTCGGCATGGTGGGCCAGGGTCGAGGTGGGGCGGCCGGTCATGCTGATCAGCGGCACCTTCATGCGCTTGAGCAGCGGCAGCAGGGCGGTCACCTCGGCGGTCTCGCCGGAGTTGGAGAGCGCCAGCACCACGTCGCCCGGGGTGATCATGCCGAGGTCGCCGTGGCTCGCCTCGCCGGGGTGGACGAAGAAGGCCGGGGTGCCGGTGCTGGCCAGGGTGGCGGCGATCTTGCCGGCGACATGGCCGGACTTGCCCATGCCGGTGACCACCACGCGACCCTGGCAGGCCAGGATCAGCTCGCAGGCGCGGTCGAAGCCAGCGTCGAGGCGCTCGACGAGGGCGGCGATGGCCTGCTGCTCGAGACGCAGGGTGCGACGGGCGCTGTCGCGCAGGGCCGAGCGGGCCTCGGGGGTATCGGAAGTCATGGCGATGATTGTTGCCTGTTAACGAGGTTCACTCAAGCACCGACGCCGAGGCTGTCGATGCCGAGCCAGGCCAGGTAGGCCACATAGGTGCCGGCCAGCGCCGCGCCGGGCAGGCGCCCCAGGTGGTTGCGGCGATGCCAGAGCAGCAGCGCACCCAGCGCCAGGGTCAGCCCCAGCATCACCGGGTAGTCGCGCTCGCCGGCCGCGGCGTCGGCGACCCCAGGGGCCAGCAGGCCCGGCACCGGCAGCACCGCCAGCAGGTTGAAGAGGTTGGAGCCGATGATGTTGCCGATGGCCAGGTCGTGGTGGCGCTTGAGGGCGCTGGCCACGCAGGCCACCAGTTCCGGCAGGCTGGTGCCGATGGCGACGATGGTCAGGCCGATCACCAGCTCGCTGATCCCGGCGGCGCGGGCCAGCTCGCTGGCGCCCCATACCAGGCCACGGGAGCCGGCCACCATCACCGCCAGGGTGAGGGTCAGCATGCCCAGGGCGCGACCCAGCGGCAGGTCGGGGATCTCGCCGGCCACCTCCTCCTCGGCGTCGGGGGTGTCGGCGCGGAACAGCCACCACAGGCTGAACACCAGCAGGGCGACCAGCAGCAGCGCATCCAGGCGTCCCAGGTGGCCGTTGGCCAGGGCGTAGCCGGCCAGGCCCGTGGCGCCCAGCAGCAGCGGCAGCTCGCGGCGCACGATGGAGAAGCGCACCGGGATCGGCACCACCAGGGCGGTGACCCCCAGCACCAGCCCGATGTTGGCGATGTTGGAGCCTAGGGCGTTACCGGTGGCGAGGTCGGGGATGCCGTCCAGCGAGGCCATCAGCGAGACCACGATCTCGGGGGCCGAGGTGCCCAGGGCGACGATGGTCATGCCTACCAGCATCGTGCTCATGCCGGCACGGCGGGCGGTGGCGGCCGCCGCGCCGACGAAGTGGTCGGCGCTCCACAGCAGGGCCACCAGGCCCAGGGCGACGGCGATCAGCGGCAGCAGCATGGCGAGTCTCGACTCCTCGGTCGGCGGCGGGAAGGGGCGCCATTAAACGCGCTGCCCCGCCGTCATGCAAGCCGGCGAGGGGCCCGGGCTGGCGCCCCCGGGGGCGGTTAGGATACGATGTTCGATAATCTTTCCCTGGGACGATGGATCCGATGAGTGACACTCCCTTCGTGGCGGTGGAGGGGCTGCATTTCGCGCGTGGCGACAGCGTGATCTTCCGCGGCGTCGAGATGACGATCCCGCGGGGCGCCATCACCGCCATCATGGGCCCCAGCGGCACCGGCAAGACCACCCTGCTCAAGCTGATCGGCGGGCAGCTCACCCCGGACGCCGGGCGCGTGCTGATCGACGGCCAGGACGTGCATCGCCAGTCGCGCCGTGCGCTGTTCGCCATGCGCCGGCGCATGGGCATGTTGTTCCAGAGCGGGGCGCTGTTCTCCGACCTGAGCGTGTTCGAGAACGTGGCCTTCCCGCTGCGGGTGCACACCGACCTGCCCGAGGCGATGATCCGTGACCTGGTGCTGATGAAGCTCGAGGCGGTGGGGCTGCGCGGCGCCCGCGCGCTGATGCCGGCGGAGCTCTCCGGCGGCATGGCGCGGCGTGTGGCGCTGGCCCGGGCCATCGCCCTGGACCCCGAGCTGATCCTCTACGACGAGCCCTTCGTCGGCCAGGACCCGATCTCCATGGGCGTGCTGGTGCAGCTGATCAAGCGCCTCAACCAGGCGCTGGGGCTCACCTCCATCGTGGTCTCCCACGACATCAAGGAGACCCTGACCATCGCCGACTACGTCTATGTGATCGCCGACGGCGAGGTGATGGCCCACGGCACCCCGGCGGGGCTCGACGTGGACCAGGACCCGCGGGTCAGCCAGTTCGTCCACGGCGAGCCCGACGGCCCGGTGCCCTTCCACTACCCGGCGACGGACTTCGCCGCCGACATCCTCGACGCGGGAGGGGCACGATGATCCAGCGAATCCGCCGCCTGGGCCGTGCCGGCTGTGATCTGCTGGAGTCGCTGGGGCGCGCCGGCGTCTTTCTGGCCCAGGCCGGGGTAGGGCTGCCGAGCCGCGAGGGATGGCACCTGTGGCTGCGCCAGATGCATTTCGTCGGCGTGCTGTCGCTGGCCATCGTGCTGGTCTCGGGGCTCTTCATCGGCATGGTGCTGGCGCTGCAAGGCTACACCATCCTGGTGGACTTCGGCGCCGAGGAGGCGCTCGGGCAGATGGTGGCGCTGTCGCTGCTGCGCGAACTGGCCCCGGTGGTGGCCGCGCTGCTGTTCGCCGGCCGCGCCGGCTCGGCGCTGACCGCGGAGATCGGCCTGATGAAGGCCACCGAGCAGTTGACCAGCATGGAGATGATCGGCGTGGACCCCCTGCGCCGGGTGGTGGCCCCGCGCCTGTGGGCCGGCTTCGTGGCCCTGCCGCTGCTGACGGTGGGCTTCAGCGTGGTGGGCATCTATGGCGGCTACCTGGTCGGCGTCGACTGGCTGGGCGTCTTCGAGGGCTCCTACTGGAGCAACATGCAGGCCAGCGTCGACTTCCTCGACGATATCGGCAACGGCATGATCAAGAGCCTGGTGTTCGCGCTGGTGGTGACCTGGATCGCGGTGTTCCAGGGCTACGACCTGGTGCCCACCTCGGAGGGCATCTCCCGGGCCACCACCCGTACCGTGGTCTACTCCTCGCTGGCCGTGCTCGGCCTCGATTTCGTGCTCACCGCCGTGATGTTCGGCGGCCTCGCCTGATCGGCGACCCTCTGCCCAGATGTTCGGAGATACGTGATGAAACGCAGTAAAACCATGGAGCTCGGGGTGGGGCTGTTCATGCTCGCCGGCATCCTCGGCCTGGTGTTCCTCGGCCTGCGGGTCAGTGGCCTGACCCTGCAGGCACCCAGCGACACCTTCCGCCTGGAGGCGAGCTTCGCCAACATCGGCGGCCTCAAGCCGCGCGCCCGGGTGACCATGGCCGGCGTCACCGTCGGCCGGGTGGCGGCCATCGAGCTCGATCGCGAGTGGTACGACGCCCGGGTGGTGCTGGAGCTCGACGAGAGCCTCGAGGGTCAGCTCTCCCGCGACACCACCGCGGCGATCCTCACCGCGGGGCTGCTCGGCGAGCAGTACGTCGGCCTCAGCGTGGGGGGTGACCCCGAGACCCTTTCCGACGGCGATGCGATCCGCGACACCCAGTCGGCGGTGGTGCTCGAAGAACTCATCCAGCAGTTCGTGTCCAACATGGTCAGCGACTAGCCCCGGGCCGTCGCCGCCCCCGAATCCTTTCCCGGCCCCGACATGGAGACGTTGCCCATGACCCGCCTTCCCCGACTCCTCGCGATCCTGCTGCTGACCCTGATGGCCGGCGTCGCCGCCCAGGCCAGCGCCGAGCGCTCCCCGGAGCAGATGATCCGCGACAGCATCGACGAGCTCACCGGCCAGATCGAGGGGCGTCGCGATTACTTCGCCGACAACCTCGACGAGCTCAAGGCGCTGGTGGACGACAGCCTGGAGCAGATCGCCGACTTCCGCTACATCGGCGCCAGCGTGATGGGGCGCTACTTCGCCAACGCCACCCCGCAGCAGCGCTCGCGCTTCGTCGAGACCTTCCGCCAGACCCTGATCGACACCTACGCCAAGGGGCTGGTCACCTTCGACTACCGCGAGCTGCGCGTGCTGGACAACCAGCAGTCGCGCCGCTACGAGGATCAGGCCAGCGTCGACATGGAGGTGGTCGCCGAGGATGGCAGCGTCTACCCGGTGAGTTACACGCTGCGCCTCTCCGATGGCCAGTGGAGGGTGGTCAACGTGATCGTCAACGGCATCAACCTGGGCCTGACCTTCCGCAACCAGTTCGACCAGGCGATGCGCGACAACGGGCGCGACTACGACGCCGTGATCGACGGCTGGTCCCCCGAGGTAGGGGTCGAGGAGCTGGAGCAGGGGGCGTGAGCGACCTGCTCGCCCTGGATGGCCTGCGCCTCGAGGCGGGCGATGCCTGCCTGGTGGTGGTCGGCGAGGTGGGCTTCGAGCATGCCGCCGCCCTGGCCGAGGCCGGCAGCCGCTGGCTCGCCGGCCGTGCGGCCGGGGAGGGCGTGGGCTTCGACCTCACCGGCGTCGCCGGCGTCAGCAGCGCCGCGCTCTCGGTGCTGCTGGAGTGGGCGCGGGCCGCGCGGCGGGCCGGGTTGACCCTCGAGGGGGTGCGCCTGCCGGCCCCGTTGCTGCGCCTCACCGAGCTGGCCGGCCTCGACCGCCTGCTGCCCGTGGTGCCGGGCGACGCCTGAGCGGTGATCGCCAAGCGCGATGCTTTTCATTACCATGGGCCATCCCCGTTTCGTGCCACCGGTCGCGCCGCGTCCGGTGGCCTCACCGTCTTTTGCATCATAGGAGTGCCGCACCATGCAACCCAGCGAGGTCAAGGAGCTGCTCGAGTCGCGCGTCGAGGGCTGCGAGTTCCATATCCAGGGTGAGGGCTGCAACTTCCAGGTCGTGGCCGTGGGCGAGGTCTTCGCCGGCCTGTCGCCGGTCAAGCGCCAGCAGCTGATCTACGGCGCCCTCTCCGAGGAGATCGCCTCGGGTGCCCTGCACGCGGTGAGCATCAAGACCTATACCCCGGCGCAGTGGGACGGCGCGCCGGAGAACGCCGGCGCCTGAGACGCGAAGCCCCATGGACAAGTTGATCATCACCGGCAGCGGGCCGGTCGACGGCGAGGTGTGGGTCAGCGGCGCCAAGAATGCCGCCCTGCCCATCCTCTGCGCCACCCTGCTGGCCGACGAGCCGGTGACCATCGGCAACCTGCCGCACCTGCAGGACATCACCACCACCCTGGAGCTGCTCGGCCATCTCGGCGTCGAGCCGGTGATGGGCGAGAAAATGTCGATCCAGCTGGATGGCGCCCAGGTGAAGCACTGCGATGCGCCCTATGAGCTGGTCAAGAAGATGCGCGCCTCGATCCTGGTGCTGGGGCCACTGCTGGCCCACTTCGGCCATGCCGACGTTTCGCTGCCGGGCGGCTGCGCCATCGGCTCGCGGCCGGTGGACCTGCACCTGCGTGGCCTCGAGGCCATGGGCGCGGAGATCCGCGTCGAGGGCGGCTACATCCGCGCGCGGGTCGAGGGGCGCCTCAAGGGGGCCACCATCTTCTTCGACACCGTCACCGTCACCGGCACCGAGAACCTGCTGATGGCGGCGGCGCTGGCCGAGGGCACCACGGTGCTCGAGAACGCCGCCCGCGAGCCGGAGGTGGTCGACCTGGCCGAGCTGTTGATCAAGATGGGCGCGCGGATCAGCGGCCACGGCAGCGATACCATCACCATCGAGGGGGTGGCGCGGCTCCACGGTGCCTACCACGACGTGATGCCCGACCGCATCGAGACCGGCACCTTCCTGGTGGCCGCGGCCCTCTCCCGGGGACGCGTCAGGGTGCGTCGCACCCGCGCCGACATCCTCGAGGCGGTGCTGGCCAAGCTCGAGGAGGCCGGCGCGGAGATCACCACCGGCGACGACTGGATCGCCCTCGACATGCACGGTCGGCGCCCGAAGGCGGTCAACATCCGCACCGCCCCCTATCCGGCCTTCCCCACCGACATGCAGGCCCAGTTCGTGGCCATGAACGCGGTGGCCGAGGGCACCTCCCGGGTGGTGGAGACCATCTTCGAGAACCGCTTCATGCACGTCCAGGAGCTCAACCGCATGGGCGCCCGCATCGCCCTGGAGGGCAACACCGCGGTGATCGAGGGGGTCGAGCGGCTCTCCGGCGCCCCGGTGATGGCCACCGACCTACGCGCCTCGGCGTCGCTGGTGATCGCGGCGATGATGGCCGAGGGCGAGACCCTGGTGGACCGCATCTACCATATCGACCGCGGCTACGAGTGCATCGAGGAGAAGCTGCAGCTGCTCGGTGCGCGCATCCGGCGCGTGCCGGGCTAGCCCGCATTCCGACCAAGGCGAGAGCATGAGCAAACAACTGATCCTGGCCCTCTCCAAGGGCCGCATCCTCGACGAGACCCTGCCGCTGCTGGCCGACGCCGGCATCGAGCCCGCCGAGGACCTGGGCAAGAGCCGCAAGCTGCTGTTCGACACCAACCTGCCCGACGTCAAGCTGGTGGTGATCCGCGCCACCGACGTGCCCACCTACGTGCAGCTGGGCGCCGCCGACCTGGGCGTGGCGGGCAAGGACGTGCTGCTCGAGCATGGTGCCGCGGGGCTCTTCGAGCCCCTCGACCTGGAGATCGCCCGCTGCAAGCTGATGACCGCCGGCATCACCGGGGCCGAGCCGGCCCATGCCCGGCGCCGCGTGGCCACCAAGTTCGTCAACGTGGCGCGACGCTGGTACGCCGAGCAGGGCATCCAGGCCGAGGTGATCAAGCTCTATGGCGCCATGGAGCTGGCGCCGTTGATGAACCTGGCCGACGAGATCGTCGATATCGTCGATACCGGCAACACCCTGCGCGCCAACGGCATGGAGCCCCGCGAGCTGATCGCGCCGGTCTCCACCCGCCTGGTGGTCAACAAGGCGGCGATGACCATGAAGCATGCGCGCATCAAGCCGCTGCTCGAGCGCCTCGCCCAGGCGGTGGCCCGCCGCCGCGAGGGCGTCGCCGGCTGACGCCCCTTCCTCCGACCCGATTCGCTATGGATGCTGCCATGAACGAGACCACTGTCACCTCCGGGATCGCCCGCCTCGCCACCGCCGACGCCGACTTCGCCGAGCGGCTCGACCACCTGCTGGCCTGGGAGGGGGTCTCCGACGCCGAGGTCCAGGCGCGGGTCGCCGAGATCCTGGCGGCGGTGAAGGCGCGCGGCGACGCCGCCGTGGTGGAGGCGACCAACCGCTTCGACCGCCTGGCGGCGAGCGGCATGCAGGAGCTGATCCTCACCGCCCCGCGCCTGCGCCAGGCCTATGACGGCCTGCCCGAGGCCCAGCGCGAGGCGCTGGCCCAGGCCGCCGAGCGCATCCGCCTCTACCACGAGCGCCAGAAGCCTGAGTCCTGGCACTACACCGAGGCCGACGGCACCGTGCTGGGCCAGCAGGTGGCGCCGCTGGATCGGGCCGGCATCTACGTGCCCGGCGGCAAGGCCGCCTACCCCTCCTCGGTGCTGATGAACGCCATCCCCGCCCATGTGGCCGGGGTGCGCGAGATCATCATGGTGGTGCCCACCCCGGACGGCATCCTCAACGAGCTGGTACTGGCCGCGGCCCACCTGGCCGGGGTCGACCGGGTGTTCACCATCGGCGGCGCCCAGGCGGTGGCGGCGCTGGCCTACGGCACCGAGAGCGTGCCGCGGGTCGACAAGATCGTGGGGCCGGGCAACATCTACGTGGCCACGGCCAAGCGGGCGGTGTTCGGCCAGGTGGGCATCGACATGATCGCGGGCCCCTCCGAGATCCTGGTGGTCTCCGACGGCGGCACCGATCCCGAGTGGCTGGCCATGGACCTCTTCTCCCAGGCCGAGCATGACGAGGATGCCCAGGCGATCCTGGTGAGCTGGGACGCCGAGCACCTGGCGGCCGTCGAGGCCGCCATCGAGCGCCTGCTGCCGACGCTGGAGCGCGCGGCGATCGTGCGCGAGTCCCTGGCCAGGCGCGGGGCGCTGATCGCCTGCCGCGACCGTGCCGAGGCGGTGAGCCTGATCAACCGCATCGCCCCCGAGCACCTGGAGCTCTCGGTGGCCAACCCCGAGGGGTGGCTGCCCGAGGTGCGCCACGCCGGCGCCATCTTCATGGGCCGCCACACCGCCGAGGCACTGGGCGACTACTGCGCCGGCCCCAACCATGTGCTGCCCACCTCCGGCACCGCGCGCTTCTCCTCGCCGCTGGGGGTCTACGACTTCCAGAAGCGCTCCTCGCTCATCCACTGCTCCGCCGAGGGGGCCTCCGCGCTGGGGCGCATCGCCTCGGTACTGGCCCGGGGCGAGTCGCTGACCGCCCACGCCCGAAGCGCCGAGTACCGCATCCGGGACTGAGCGCGCGATCGACCCGGCAACGCCGCGGGCCCCGCCATTCGGCGGGGCCCGCGGCGTTGTGGGGTTACTCGCTGGGGCGGGTCTCGGGGGGCGGACGCTCGCCCACCTCCACGCTCAGGGCGAGCTGCTCGCCGCCGCGCACCACCGTCAGCGGCAGGGTCTGGCCGGGTTCCACCGCCGCAATGTCGCTCATGGTCTCCCGCGCATCGAGGATGGGGCGGCCATCGATGGAGAGCAGCACATCGCCGGGTCTGAGGCCGGCCTGGTCGGCGGGGCCTCCGGGCACCACGTCGGCGATGATCACCCCGCGGGGCACCTGCAGGCCGAAGGAGTTGGCCAGGGCGGCGTTGAGCTCCTGGGCCTCGACCCCGAGCCAGCCGCGGATCACCCGGCCATGGGTGACCAGCTCCTCGAGGATGTTGCGGGCCAGGTTGGCGGGGATCGCGAAGCCGATTCCCTGGGAGCCGCCGGAGCGCGAGAAGATGGCGGTGTTGATGCCGACCATGGCGCCCTCGGCGCTGATCAGGGCGCCGCCGGAGTTGCCCGGGTTGATGGCGGCGTCGGTCTGGATGAAGTCCTCGTAGGCGTTGAGCCCCAGGTGGCTGCGGCCGGTGGCGCTGATGATGCCCATGGTCACGGTCTGGCCGACCCCGAAGGGGTTGCCGATGGCCAGCGCCACGTCGCCGATGGCGACCTGGGTGGAGTCGGCGAGCTCGATCACCGGCAGCGCGTCGAGGTCGATACGCAGCACGGCGAGGTCGCTCTCCGGGTCCGTGCCGACCACCCGGGCGAGGGTCTCGCGGCCGTCGCGCAGCGCCACCTGGATCTGGTCGGCGCCGCCGATCACATGGTGGTTGGTGAGCACGTAGCCCTCCTCGCTGACGATCACCCCCGAACCGAGGCTCGACAGCATGCGCTGGCGGGCGGGCATGTCGTCGCCGAAGAACTGGCGGAAGAAGGGATCGGACATCAGCGGATGCTGCTCGCGCTCCACCACCCGCGAGGAGTAGATGTTGACCACCGCGGGGGCGGCCCGCTCCACCGCCTCGGCGTAGCTGACCGGCCCCTGCTCGCGACTCAGCGGGGGCGCCTGGCGAAGCTCGGGGGCAGGGCGCTCGGCCTCGTCGAGCGGCGCCTCCACCGCCAGCGGGGTCGAGGGGGCAGGGGCCGGGGGGGCCTCGGGGGCGGCGGGGCCGCGCCCCGCCAGGCGGGGAAAGGCGTTGAGCAGCACCACCGCCAGGAGTACCCCGATCAGCACCGGCAGCAGGTAGGGCAGGAGCGGGCGGAGGCGGTGGCGGGGCGTCGGGCTCGGCATACGCGGGCGGCGTCCTCTTCGGTTGCGGGCGACCACGGTCGCCGGCGGTGGCGGGCGACGGTTACAATCGCCCGATGGTAACACCTTCATTCCCCTGACGTGCGGAGGAGACGATGGCTGAACGCGATGCGCTGGTGGCGGCCTGCGACCGCCTGCTGGCGGCCGACCGCTTCAAGGACTACACCGTCAACGGCCTGCAGGTGGAGGGGCGCGGCGAGGTACGCCGGGTGCTCAGTGGGGTCACCGCCAGCCAGGCGCTGCTCGACGAGGCGCTCGCCTGGCAGGCCGACCTGGTGCTGGTGCACCACGGCTACTTCTGGAAGAACGAACCGGTGGCGATCACTGGCATGAAGCGGCGCCGGCTGCAGACGCTGCTCGCCCACGACATCAGCCTGCTCGCCTACCACCTGCCGCTGGATGCCCATGCCGAGCTCGGCAACAACGCCGAGCTGGGGCGTCGGCTCGGCTTCGCGGTGACCGGCTGCGCCGACGGCGAGCTCGGCGAGGGGCTGCTGTGGCTGGGAACCCCGCCCGGGGACCTCGACGCCAGCGGGCTGGCGCGCCACGTGAGCGCGCGGCTGGGCCGCGAGGCGCTGCTGGTGGAGGCCCCGGGGAAGGGCGCCGTCGAGCGGGTGGCCTGGTGCACCGGCGGCGCCCAGGACATGATCACCGCGGCTTGGGAGGCGGGCGCCGACGCCTTCATCTCCGGCGAGATCTCCGAACGCACCACCCACCTGGCGCGGGAGCTGGGCATCCACTACCTGTGTGCCGGCCATCACGCCACCGAGCGCGATGGCGTGCGCGCCTTGGGCGAGTGGCTCGCCGCCGAGTTCGGCGTCGAACATCGCTTCGTGGATATCGACAACCCCGCCTGACGCAGGCCCCTACGCAGGCGCCCCGGCCGCTGGCCGGGGCGCTCGACACCGACCGCCCTGGGGCGGCCTGGCGGTGCATGGGGGCGGGGCTAGTAGCGCGGAGCCTGGGGCTCGCGGGCCTCGTCGGTATCACGCAGGCCGAAGTCCTCGGAGAGGGTGCCGCCCGAGCCATCGGCATAGTCACGCGGTGCCGGCGGTGCCGACTCGCCGGCCACCTCGGCCTCCTCGCTCGGGGCGGCGGGTGCCGCCACGGCCAGGCCGTGGCGGGGCGTGCCCTGGCCGCCCAGCGCCTGAGCATCCTCGCCCAGGCGGCGTGCCAGGGCCTCGGCGTCGCGACGCAGGGTCTCGGTCAGGCGAGTCGCCTCGGCGAAGTGGTCCTGCATGCCGTCGCGCAGGGCCGCCAGCTCGCGGTCGCGTTCGGCGAGGCGCTGGCGCAGACGCTGCACGCCGGCGGCGCCGGCGTTGAGCAGGTGGTAGCCCAGTGCCCCGAGGCCGATCCCGGCCAGCAGGCAGGCGATGGCCAGAATCCAGTTGATGCTGCTTGCTTCCACGTCGATCTCCCTGCGGCGGTGGAGTGCCCTTGGCATGGTCGGCCCCGGGCGGTTCAGGATGCGGCCCATTATAGGGCCGAGCCGAGGCGGACGGTCAACGCGGTGGGTGAGGGCGACGGCCCCGGCGGTGCGATTCGTCTTTCAGGCGCGTATAATATGCAGCCTGTCGAAGCCGCCACAGGCCCCAAACGCCCCATGAGTGCCGCCAATCGAGACGTTCGCCCGAGTCCCATGGCCCGCTACCGGGCCGACCTGGAGCGCGACGACTTTCAGTACGACGCCGCCCAGGAACATGCCGTGGCGCATCTGCAGCGCCTCCACGACGACCTGCTGGCCGCGCCACCCGCGCCCCGCTCTCCGGCCCAGGCCGGTGGCGGCCTGGCTTCGAAGGTGGCGGGGCTGTTCGGCAAGCGCGCCCGCAGCCAACCGGTGGAGCCGGTGCTGCCCGAGGTCCGTGGCCTCTACCTGTGGGGCGGGGTGGGGCGCGGCAAGACCTACCTGGTGGACGCCTTCTACGAGTCGCTGCCCTTCCCCGAGAAGATGCGCACCCATTTCCACCGTTTCATGCAGCGGGTGCACAACGAGCTCGAGCACTACAAGGGGGAGAAGAATCCGCTGCGCCTGATCGCCGCCAAGTTCGCCGCCGAGGCACGGGTGATCTGCTTCGACGAGTTCTTCGTCAAGGACATCACCGACGCCATGATCCTCGCCAACCTGCTCGAGGCACTGTTCGAGCGCGGCGTGGTGCTGGTGGCGACCTCCAACATCGTGCCCGACGACCTCTACAAGGATGGCCTGCAGCGTGCGCGCTTCCTGCCGGCCATCGACCTGCTCAACCGCCACTGCGAGGTGGTCAACGTCGACTCCGGCATCGATTATCGACTGCGCGCCCTGAAGCGCGCCGAGATCTTCCACTCGCCGCTGGACGAGGCCGCCGAGGTGGAGCTGGCCCGCAGCTTCCGCGAGATCGCCGGCCACGAGGGCGAGGCCGACGTCGGCCTGGAGATCAACCACCGCATGCTGCGCGCCCGTCGTCTGCACGACGACGTGGTGTGGTTCGAGTTCCGTGAGCTGTGCGACGGCCCGCGCAGCCAGAACGACTACATCGAGCTGGCCCGGGAGTTCCACTCGGTGCTGGTCTCCAACGTGACGCGCATGGATGGCCGCACCGACGACCAGGCCCGGCGCTTCATCAACATGGTCGACGAGTTCTACGACCGCGGCGTCAAGCTGCTGATGTCCGCCGAGGTGCCGGCCGAGGCGCTCTACGCCGACGGGCGTCTCGAGTTCGAGTTCAAGCGCACCCTGTCGCGGCTGCAGGAGATGCAGTCCCACGAGTACCTGGCCCAGGCCCACAAGCCCTGAGCGGCATTGCCCTGGCCGGCGCCCTCGTGTAGACTTCGCGCGCTCTACTCGTTGTCCCCGCCCGTCGGGGGCAACCAAGAAGAATAGGGATGGTTCCCGCCGGACCCACCGGTGGCAGAACCCAACACACTTGATTGGTGAGATTCCATGAAGACGTTCACTGCCAAACCGCAGACCGTCCAGCGCGACTGGTACGTCGTCGACGCCGCGGACAAGACGCTCGGCCGTCTGGCCACCGAGATCGCTCGCCGCCTGCGTGGCAAGCACAAGCCCGAGTTCACCCCCCACGTGGATACCGGCGACTACATCGTCGTGATCAACGCCGAGAAGGTGAAGGTGACCGGCAACAAGGCCAAGGCCAAGACCTACTACCGTCACACCGGCTATCCGGGTGGCCTGCGCTCCATGAGCTTCGACAAGCTGGTCGAGCACGCACCCGAGCGCATCATCGAGACTGCCGTCAAGGGCATGCTGCCCAAGGGTCCCCTGGGCCGCGCCATGTACGCCAAGCTCAAGGTCTACGCCGGCGCCGAGCACCCGCACGCCGCCCAGCAGCCGCAAGAACTGAACATCTGAGGGAGTCTTCGCCATGACACAGCAGTATTACGGTACCGGGCGCCGCAAGACCTCTACCGCCCGCGTCTTCCTGAAGCCGGGCACCGGCAAGATCACCGTCAACAGCCGTGATCTCAACGACTACTTCGGTCGCGTCACTGGTCGCATGGTGGTGCGCCAGCCCCTCGAGCTGACCGACACCCTCAGCCAGTTCGATGTCTACGTCACCGTCAAGGGCGGCGGCGGCTCGGCCCAGGCCGGTGCCATCCGTCACGGCATCACCCGCGCCCTGATGGAGTACAACGAGGACTTCCGCAGCCAGCTGCGCGAGGCGGGCTACGTGACCCGTGACGCGCGCCAGGTGGAGCGCAAGAAGGTCGGCCTGCGCAAGGCGCGCCGCCGTCCGCAGTTCTCCAAGCGCTGATACCACGCCGTCTTGGATGCCGCGACGCCCGGGTTACTCAACCCGGGCGTTTCTTGTTCTGGGTCAACGATTTGGGTTCGCCATGCCACCTTGGTCAAGGTCCTTTTCCTTGTGCGGGGCGGCGCGATTTCTTAACATGTACCGCATTTGGTGTCCGTGGTCGCGGGAAATGTTACCCGTGATGGATCAACGGGTAAGCTGATGGGAGAAACCTTGAAATGGCAGATAACGGCGTGAACAAGGGTCGGCGCCGTTTCCTCGTGGGTGCTACCACCGTCGTGGGTGGGGTTGGTGCCGTCGGGGTTGCGGTCCCCTTTGTGGCTTCCTGGCAGCCGAGTGCCAGGGCGAGAGCGGCGGGCGCGCCGGTTCAGGCAGACGTATCGAAGCTTGAGCCGGGGCAGCAGATGACCGTGGAGTGGCGCGGCAAGCCCGTCTGGATCGTCAACCGCACCCCGGAGATGGTCGAGCGCACCGAGTCCTTCGATGTCGAGCGGCTGGCAGACCCCAATTCCGAGGTCCCGCAGCAGCCGGCCTACATCCAGGGGCCCCTGCGTTCGATCCGCCCCGAGATCGGCGTCCTCATCGGTATCTGCACCCACCTGGGCTGCTCGCCCCTGTTCAAGCCGGAGCCCGATGCCGAGGGTGTGGGCACCGACAACTGGCCGGGTGGCTACTTCTGTCCTTGCCACGGTTCGCGCTTCGACCTGGCGGGTCGGGTGTTCCGCAACGTGCCGGCCCCCACCAACCTGGAGGTGCCGCCGTACCGCTTCGAGACCGACGAGATCATCGTCGTCGGCGAAGATGAGGAGACTGCCTGATGGGTAACCCGAACAAGGCGATGGCGGAAAAGGGCTTCATGCGCTGGGTCGACGAGCGCTTTCCCGCGACGCAGATGTGGCAGGAACACCTGTCCAAGTACTACGCCCCCAAGAACTTCAACTTCTGGTACTTCTTCGGCTCCCTGGCGCTGCTGGTGCTGGTCAACCAGATCCTCACCGGCATCTGGCTGACCATGAGCTACAATCCCACCGCCGAGGGCGCCTTCGCCTCGGTCGAGTACATCATGCGTGATGTCGAGTGGGGCTGGTTGATCCGCTACATGCACTCCACCGGGGCCACGGCCTTCTTCGTGGTGGTCTACCTGCACATGTTCCGCGGCCTGCTCTACGGCTCCTACAAGGCGCCCCGCGAGCTGGTGTGGATCTTCGGCATGGCGATCTACCTGGCGCTGATGGCCGAGGCCTTCATGGGCTACTTGCTGCCCTGGGGCCAGATGTCCTACTGGGGTGCCCAGGTGATCATCTCGCTGTTCTCCGCCATCCCGGTCATCGGTCCCGACCTGACCCAGTGGATCCGCGGTGACTTCCTGATCTCCGGCATCACCCTCAATCGCTTCTTCGCCCTGCACGTGGTGGCGCTGCCCATCGTGATCCTGGCACTGGTGGTGCTGCACATCATCGCCCTGCACGAGGTCGGCTCCAACAACCCCGACGGCATCGACATCAAGAAGAAGAAGGACGAGACCGGCAAGCCGCTCGACGGCATCCCCTTCCACCCCTACTACACGGTGAAGGATATCGTCGGCGTGGCGGTGTTCCTGTTCGTCTTCGCGGTAGTGATCTTCTACTTCCCCGAGGGCGGCGGCTACTTCCTCGAGAAGCCCAACTTCGAGCCGGCCAACCCGCTCAAGACCCCGGACCATATCGCGCCGGTGTGGTACTTCACGCCCTTCTACGCGATCCTGCGGGCCATCACCTTCTCGCTGTTCGGCCTCGACGCCAAGTTCCTCGGCGTGATCTTCATGGGCGCGGCCATCGCGGTGCTCTTCGTGCTGCCCTGGCTCGACCGCAGCCCGGTGCGCTCGATCCGCTACAAGGGCTGGATGTCCAAGGTGATGCTGGCGCTGTTCGTGGTGAGCTTCATCATCCTCGGGGTGCTGGGCGTGCTGCCGGCCACCGACGGCCGTACCGTGCTGGCCCAGATCTGCACCGCCGTCTACTTCGCCTTCTTCCTGCTGATGCCGATCTACACCCGGCTGGAGAAGACCAAACCCGTTCCGGAGAGGGTGACTGGCTAATGAAAAAGCAACTGTTCGCACTGCTCTTCGCGCTGGTGCCCCTCACGGCGATGGCCGCAGGAGGCGCGAGCGTCCCGTACCACATGACGCCGGACCTCGAGGACAAGGCGTCGCTGCAGCGGGGCATGCAGCTCTTCACCAACTACTGCATGGGCTGCCACTCCCTCGAGCACCAGCGCTATGCGCGGGCCGCCGAGGACCTGAACATGCCCCAGGATCTGGTCGAGGAGAACCTGATCTTCTCCTCCGACCTGGCCTTCAACGACCAGATGCACATCGCCATGGACCGTGGTGATGCCGAGGCCTGGTTCGGCGCACCGCCGCCCGACCTGACCCTGGAGGCGCGCCTGCGCGGCACCGACTGGATCTACTCCTACCTGCTCTCCTTCTACAAGGACACGAGCACCGGCACCGGGGTGAACAACACCGTCTTCCCGCTGGTGGCCATGCCCAACGTGCTGGAGCCGCTGCAGGGGGTTCAGGAGATGGTCTGTGCCGAGACCGACCGCCCGGTGGAGGGCGCCGAGCTGGATCCGCTGACCGGCAAGTACCAGTCCTGCGAGACCCTGCAGGTGACCCAGCCGGGGCAGCTGGAGCCCGAGGAGTTCGAGGCGGCGGTCTATGACCTGACCAACTTCCTCGCCTACGTCGGCGAGCCCTCCAAGCTCCAGGCCCAGGCCATCGCACCCAAGGTGCTGATCTTCATCTTCATCTTCGGCGTGATCGCCTACCTGCTGAAGCGCGAGTACTGGCGCGACATCCACTGACCCACCCGCGGGTGGAGGTGAGGGGGCGCAGGGCCTTGGGCCATGCGCCCCCCTTTCGTTACCGGCAGGGCGGGCCTTTCCGGCAGGGCTTGCGCCTTTGCGCGCGGCGAGGCCCGCAGCCCCCTTGCCTGCCGTGTTATCATGGCCGTTCGATTTGATGCGAGGATTGTTTCATGGGTGTAGTGGCCAAGCGGTCGTCGATGATCTTCTACTCCGGTGGTGCCGATCACTTCAGCCATCGGGTGCGTATCGTGCTCGCCGAGAAGGGCGTGGCGGTGGACATCGTCGAGGTCAGCGATGACCAGCGTCCCGAGGAGCTCGCCGACCTCAATCCCTACAACAGCGTGCCGACCCTGCTCGACCGCGACCTGGTGCTCTACGAGTCCAAGGTGATGATGGAGTATCTGGACGAGCGCTTCCCGCATCCGCCGCTGCTGCCGGTCTACCCCGTGGCGCGTGCCCAGAGCCGCCTGTGGATGCATCGCATCGAGCGCGAGTGGTGCCCGCTGGTGGCGCAGATCGAGCAGGGGCCGAAGAAGGAGGCGGACAAGGCGCGCAAGGAGCTGCGCGAGAGCCTGGTGGGTATCTCGCCGATCTTCGAGGACATGCCGTTCTTCATGAGCGAGGAGTTCACCCTGGTGGACTGCTGCCTGGCCCCGATCCTGTGGCGCCTGCCGGCACTCAACATCGAGCTGCCCGAAAAGCAGGTGGCGCCGCTGATCGGCTACATGGAGCGGGTGTTCGAGCGCGACGGCTTCAAGGCCTCGCTGAGCGAGCGCGAGCGCGAGATGCGTAGCTGAACCATTCCCGGCCGCCCGAGCGGGCGGCCTCCAACCAGGAGGGCCAGACGATGCGTTCCAGTCGTCCCTATCTGGCCAGGGCCCTGTACCAGTGGCTGCTGGACAATGACCTCACCCCCCATATCGTGGTGGATGCGGAACATCCCGAGGTGGAGGTGCCGCGGCAGTTCGTCCAGAACGGCCAGATCGTGCTCAACCTCTCGCCGACGGCGGTCAAGGACCTCGCCATGGAGAACGAGGCGATCAGCTTCGGGGCACGCTTCGGCGGCCAGCCCATGCGGGTGATGGTGCCGAGCGCGGCCCTGGTGGCGATCTACGGTCGCGAGAACGGTGTCGGCATGGTGTTCGGCCATGAGCCGGTGATGCCCGAGCCGGTCGACGAGGAGGCCGAGGGTCCGGCGCCGAGCCTCACCGAGGTGGAGCGCGACGATGCCCCGGCCTCCGCGGAGGACGAGCAGACGGGCGACGACGAGCCGCGCCCCCGCCGGGGCAAGCCGTCGCTGCGGGTGATCAAGTAGCCCGCGTCAGGCGAGTCCACAACGCGAAACGGCAGGCCCTCGGGCCTGCCGTTTCGCGTTTCAGACAGGGTGATCGGTGGGACCTGCCCCCCGATCATGTCTGTTCCGGTCAGTCGAGGTAGTCGAACACCTTGACGATGCGCTGCATGCCGCCCAGCTCGGCGACGGCAGAGGCGATGCGCTCGCCCTCGGCGCGGGTCACGATGCCCATCAGATAGACGCTGGCGTTCTCGGTGATGACCCGGATGCGGCTAGTGTCGATGCTCTCGTTGGCCGCCAGGTGGGTACGGATGCGGGTGCTGAGCCAGGTGTCCGCGATCTTCTGGGTGGCGGGCAGGTTGCCGGCGACGGTGAGCTCGTTGTGCACCGTGCGCACGTTGCGCACCTGGCGCGCCACCTCGCTGGCCTTGGCCTTGAGCTCCTCGCTGGGCACCTGGCCGGTGAGCAGCACCACGCCGTTGTAGCTGTCGACGTTGATGCGGGCGTCGCCGAGGCGGGCATCGGTGCGGCCGAGGTTGTGGCCGATCTTGGTCTCGATGCTGTGGTCCTCGACCTGGGTGCCGGCGGTGCGCTTGCCGTAGTTCTCGTCGATGGTGCCCTGGTGGGTCACGCTGGTGACGGTGGTACAGCCGGCCAGTCCCAGCAGGGTGGCCAGGAGGAGGGAGGTGAGCAGGGGGATGCGGGTCATGGGGATCACTCGCTGGTTCCGAAGAGCTGTTCGTCGATCAGGTCGCACAGGCAGTGGATCACCAGCAGGTGAACCTCCTGGATGCGCGCGGTGGAGGTGGCGGGGACGCGGATCTCGCAGTCGTCCTGGCCCAGCAGCGAGGCCATGTTGCCGCCGTCGCGGCCGGTCAGCGCCACCACCGTCATGTCGCGGTCATGGGCGGCCTGGATCGCCTGGATGACGTTGGCCGAGTTGCCGCTGGTGGAGATGGCCAGCAGGATGTCGCCGGGCTGGCCCAGGGCGCGCACCTGCTTGGAGAAGACCTCGTTGTAGCTGTAGTCGTTGGCGATGGAGGTGAGTGTCGAGGTGTCGGTGGTCAGCGCCATGGCGGGCAGGCTGGGCCGTTCGCGCTCGAAGCGGTTGAGCAGTTCCGAGGAGAAGTGCTGGCTGTCGCCGGCGCTGCCGCCGTTGCCGCAGGCCAGGATTTTGCCCTCGTTGACCAGGCACTGGACCATCATCTGGCTGGCCACCTCGATGAAGGGCGGCAGCACCTCGCTGGCGTAGGTCTTGGTGTCGATGCTGGCGTTGAAGTGGCCGAGTATGCGCTGCTGGAAATCCATGCGGGGTCGGGTTCCTCTGGCGGAGTCAGGTGGCCTCGAAGGCGTTGACCACCCACTGGATGTCGAGTTCGGGCGGCAGGCCGGTCACCGCCACCACGTCGAACCGGCAGGGACATGATAGCCGGTTGCGCTGGAGATAAAAACGCGCCGCCCGGACCAGGCGGCGCTGCTTGGTGGCGGTCACGGTCTCCAGCGGATGGCCGTGACGGCTGTCGGCGCGGTGGCGCACCTCGACGAACACCAGGGTCTCACCGTCGCGCATCACCAGGTCCAGCTCGCCACCCTTGGCGTGCTGGTTGGCGGCCACCGCGGTCAGGCCGCGCGCTTCCAGCCAGGCCGCGACACGGCGCTCGATGGCCGCGCCGCGGGCGCGGGCGTCACGGGGCCCGGTCATCGCCGAACAGGCCCGGGATCAGCACAGGCTGGGGTACACCGTTGACGAAGCGAGCCCAGGGCAGCAGGCGCTCGACCCGACCGTCGGGCCGCGGCCGCAGGGTGCCGGTGGCGCCATGCAGCTCGCTGCCCGCGACCGCCTGGAGCTGCGGCAGGCGCCGGGCCAGCTCGAAGGCATCGACGCCCATGGCGTGCAGCCGGAAGAGGTTGGGGTCGGACTCCTCGCGCAGGCGGCGGTAGCTCTCGGCGTAGGGCAGGGCCTCCTCGCCCCCCACCGCGGCGTCGGGGATCTGCCAGGGGATGTCGAGGAACAGCACGTCGTCGAGGTCGGCGTCGAGGCGCGGCTCAAGCTGGCCGCTGAAAAGGTGGGAGGTGGCATAGACCGGCAGCTCCGGGGCGCCATAGTAGTCCAGGGTGGGCGGCACCTGGCGGGCATAGTCGGGCAGGGCGAGCAGGAACAGCAGGTCGGGCCTGGCGTTGGCGATGGCGCGGCGGGTGCTCTCGGTGGCGGCGGCCTCGGGGTTGTAGCGCACCGCGTTGGTCACCTCGCCGCCCTGGGCCTGCCACTCGTCCCAGAACGCCTCGCCGACGCGGCGGCCCCAGTCGTTGTCGGGCACCAGCAGGGCGGCGCGGCGATGGCCGTCGCCCCAGGCGCGCCGGGCCACCTGGCGCGCCTCGTCCTCGGCGGAGAGGCCGTACTGGAAGAGGCCATTGGCCCGGTTGCGCTCGCCCTCGCCATAGTTGAGCGCCAGGGTGGGCAGGGGCACCCGTTCGCCGCGCTCCAGGGCGCTGACGCTACCCTTGTCCAGGGGGCCGAGCACCACCTGGGCGCCGCGGTTCTCGGCCTCGCGGTAGAGCGCCTCGAGGGGGGCGGCGGCGCTGTCGAGGAAGCTCAGGCGTACGTCGGCATCCTGCGCCAGGCGATGGCGGGTGCGGATGCCCGCGGCGATGGCGCCGGCGATGCGCGAGAGCGGGCCGGACTCCGGCAGCAGCACCGCGATGTGGCGCACCTCCTGGCCGCTCAGCTCACGCAGGGCGAGGAGGTCGGCGGGCAGCCGGCGGGCCGCCGGGTGGCGAGGGTGACGCTCCCGCCAGTCATCCAGGCGCCGGAACAGGCGCTCGATGTCCCCGCCACCGCTGCGCACCGTCTCGGCCAGCGTCACCCAGCCCTGGGTCAGGGCGTCGTCGCGGCTCTCGCCGAGACGGCTCAGGCGACGGCCATCGAGCCCCGCGAGGGCGCGCCAGATGGCGTCATTGAGCGCCTCGTCGTCGGTCACGGCCTGTACTCGCAGCAGCGCCTCGGCCGCCGCCGCGGGCTGCTCCTCCTCGAGCAGGGCCAGCCCCCGCTGCTCGCGCAGGGTCAGGGCCTGCTCCCGGTTCAGCGCCAGGGCGTCGAGGTTCTCGGTGGCGCGGATCACCGCGGCGGGGTTGCCCTCGCTCTCGCCGAGGTCGGCCAGCAGCAGCGCCCAGCGGGTACGTGGCTCGGCCGGGAGGCGGTCGTCCGCGAGCGCCATGGCGATCTCCAGTGCCTGGGTGCGGTCGCCCTGGCGTGCTAGGATGGTGGCCGCCTCGAGCCGGGTGCGGGCCGCCTGGTCCGGTGCCTGCTGCTCGGCCTGGGCCAACAGGCGATCGGGGTCTTCGTCGATGACGCGCTCGACGATGCCCGGCCGGGTGGCACAGCCGGCCAGCAGCAGCGCGAGCAGTGCGTAGGCCACGAGGCCGCGTGTCAGGTTGCCCATGAATCCTTCCTTTTTCCGTCCTATCGGGAGCCCGCCGAGGAGGCGACGTGTCTGAACCGAACTCCGCTGCATTGTACGTGGTCGCCACGCCGATTGGGAATCTGGCCGACCTGAGCCCCCGTGCCGCGGCGGTGCTGGGGGAGGTGGCGCTGGTCGCCGCCGAGGATACCCGCCACACCGCGCGGCTGATGCGTCACCTGGGCCTCTCGGTGCCCATGCTCTCCCTGCACGAGCACAACGAGGCGGCGCGCGTGGAGCAGCTGGACGCGCGTCTGGCGGCGGGGGAGTCCATCGCCCTGGTCTCTGATGCCGGCACGCCGCTGATCAGCGATCCCGGCTTCGTGCTGGTGCGCGAACTGCGCGCCCGCGGGCGGCGCGTGGTGCCGATCCCGGGGGCCTGTGCGCTGGTGGCGGCGCTCAGCGCGGCGGGCCTGCCCACCGACCGCTTCGCCTTCCAGGGCTTCCTGCCGGCCAAGGGGGGCGCACGGCGTGCGCGGCTGGAGGCGCTGGCGGGGCGCGAGGAGACCCTGGTCTTCTACGAGTCGCCCCACCGCATCCGAGACACCCTGGCGGATATCGGGGCGGCCCTCGGCGAGCGCCGCGTGGTGCTGGCCCGGGAGCTGACCAAGGCCTTCGAGACCTTCCTTGCCGGCAGCGCCGGCGAGCTGCTGGCGCAGCTCGAGGCCGACCCCAACCAGGCGCGCGGCGAGTTCGTGGTGATGCTGGCCGGCGCCGCGCCGCGTGCCGCGGAGACCAGCGCCGAGGTGGAGGGCGAGGCGCTGCTGGCCGCGCTGCTCGCCGAGGGCGTCGGGGTCAAGCAGGCCGCCTCGGTCGCCGCCCGGCTGCTGGGTGGCGCCCGGAAGGCCTGGTACGCCCGTGCCCAGGCGCTCAAGGAGGCGACCTGACGCCGCTCGACATTGAGGGGCGTGCGGGGCGCTGGTATCCTTGCCGCGGGAGTCGGCCAGACAGTCGCCGCCGGAGCGATCCGGGGGAGGAAAGTCCGGGCTCCACAGGGCAGAGTGCCAGGTAACCCCTGGGCGGCGCGAGCCGACGGAAAGTGCAGCAGAGAGTAGACCGCCTACGTCTCCCTCGGGAGGCCGGCAAGGGTGAAAGGGTGCGGTAAGAGCGCACCGCGCGCCTGGTAACAGTGCGTGGCACGGTAAACCCCACTCGGAGCAAGACCAAATAGGAACCCGCTGGCGTGGCCCGCGCCGGGTTCGGGTAGGTTGCTCGAGGGGCGCGGTGACGCGCCCCCTAGATGAATGACTGTCCACGACAGAACCCGGCTTATCGGCCGGCTCCCCCGTTTTCATTGCGGTGGCGTCACTCCCGCCACCCCCGCCCTGGATCGAGAAGCGCATGCCATCCGCCCCTGAATCTTCCCCGCGCGGTTTCCGTCATGCCAGCGTGCTCCTCGATGGTGCCGTCGATGCCCTGGTGCATGACCCCGCCGGTGCCTACCTGGATGGCACCTTCGGACGTGGCGGCCACTCCCGGGCGATCCTCGAGCGCCTGACGCCCCAGGGACGCCTGCTGGCCATCGACCGTGACCCCCAGGCCATCGCCGAGGCGGAAAGCCTCGAGGACCCGCGGTTCACCATCGAGCAGGGCGAGTTCGCCCGGCTCGGCGAGATCGCCCGCGCCCACGGCCTGCATGGCCGCCTGTCCGGCATCCTGCTCGATATCGGCGTCTCCTCCCCCCAGCTCGACGACCCCGAGCGCGGCTTCAGCTTCCTGCGCGACGGCCCGCTGGACATGCGCATGGACCCCACCCGCGGCGAGAGCGCGGCGGCCTTCATCGCCCGCGCCGACGAGGGGGAGCTTGCGCGGGTGTTCAAGGAGTACGGCGAGGAGCGCTACGCGCGGCGCCTGGCCAGGGCGATCGTGGCGCGACGCGGCGAGCATCCCTTCGAGCGCACCGCCGACCTGGCCGAGGTGGTCAAGGTCGCGCACCCCGCCTGGGAGAAGCACAAGCATCCCGCCACCCGGGTGTTCCAGGCCCTGCGCATCCAGGTCAACGGCGAGCTCGAGCAGCTCGATGCGGCCCTCGAGGCGGCGCTGGAGGCGCTGGCCCCGGGCGGCCACCTGGTGGTGATCAGCTTCCACTCGCTGGAGGATCGCCGCGTCAAGCGCTTCATTCGCCACCACGTGCGCGGCGATACCCATCTGCCCCGGGGCGTGCCGATCCGCGACGAGCAGCTCGAGCGGCGCCTGGAGGCGCTGGGCAAGGCGCGGCGCCCGGGGGAGGTGGAGGTCAGGGAGAACCCCCGCGCCCGCAGTGCCGTGATGCGGGCGGCCCGCAAGCGCTACTAGCGACTAGAAGGAGACGGCATGACGCAGGGAAGGTCGTTCACCGCTCGCCTCGCCTGGCCCTCGGCGCTGCGCCTGAACCTGTCGGCGCTGGTGGTGCTGGCGCTGCTGCTGGCCTGCCTGGGCAGCGCCCTCGCGGTGATCGGCGTCAGCCACCTCACCCGTGAGCAGTATGCGCAGTTGCAGCGCCTCGAGCGCGAGCAGCAGCAGCTGCAGACCGAGTGGGGCCAGCTGCTGCTGGAGGAGAGCGCCTGGTCGTCGCCGGCGCGCATCGAGCGCCTGGCCGTGGAGCGCCTGGAGATGCGGCTGCCCGGCGTCGACGAGGTGGAGGTGATCCGCCCATGAGCAGCGAGGTCAGAAGCGGCGTCTCGCCGCGCCGCCCCCCGCCCACCGCCCCCATGGGGCACTGGCGCTACCGCGTGATGCTGGCGCTGGTCCTGCTGGGCCTGGCGCTGCTGGTGGGACGCGTGGGGATCCTGCATGTGGTCGACCGCCCCTTCCTGCAGGGGCAGGGGGATGCCCGCACCCTGCGCACCGACCCGCTGCCCGCCCACCGCGGCATGATCGCCGATCGCCATGGCGAGCCGCTGGCCATCTCCACGCCGGTGGTGACCCTGTGGGCCAACCCCCAGGATGTGCCCGAGGATCCCATCCAGCGGGCCCGGCTCGCCACGGCGCTGGGCATGGCGCCCTCGGCGCTCGACGAGCGCCTGGCGCGCTATGCCGACCGCGAGTTCATGTACCTGCAGCGCCGAATGACCCCCGAGGCGGCGCAGCGGGTGCTGGCGCTGCGCGTGCCCGGGGTCTACCGCCAGGACGAGTACAAGCGTTACTACCCGGCCGGCGAGGTCGCCGCCCAGCTGCTGGGGGTGACCAACGTCGACGACGTGGGCCAGGAGGGGCTGGAGCTCGCCTACCAGTCCTGGCTCTCGGGCACCCCGGGACTGCGTCGCGTGCTCAAGGACCGCCGCGGCCGGCTGGTGCGCGATCTCGAGGTGCTACGCGAGGCCAAGCCTGGCGGCGAGCTGACGCTTTCCATCGACCAGCGCCTGCAGTACATGGCCTACCGCGAGCTCAAGGCGGGCGTCGCCGAGCACGACGCCGACGGTGGCGTGGTGGTGATGCTCGACGCGCGTAGTGGCGAGGTGCTGGCGATGGCCAACCAGCCCTCCTACAACCCCAACGACCGCACCGGCCTCGACCCCCAGGGGCTGCGCAACCGCGCCATCGTCGACGCCTACGAGCCCGGCTCGGTGGTCAAGCCGCTGGCCATGGCGGCGATGCTCGATGCCGGTGGTCTCTCCCCCGAGACCCGGGTGGATACCTCCCCGGGCTGGATGCGCATCGATCGCTTCACCATCCGCGACGTGCGCAACTACGGCGAACTGGACCTGGCCGGGATCCTCGAGAAGTCCTCCAACATCGGCATGTCCAAGCTGGTGCTGCGCTTCGATGAGCCGGTGGTCCCCCAGCTCTACCGTCGCCTGGGCTTCGGCCAGGCCCCGGGCACCGGCTTCCCCGGCGAGGCCACTGGCGAGGTGCCGGCGCCGGTGCGCTGGTCGAGCAGCCAGTGGGCGGCGCTCTCCTACGGCTACGGCCTCTCGGTCACGCCGCTGCAGCTGGCCAGCGCCTTCACCGCCATCGCCAACCAGGGGCGCCTGTTGCCGCCCTCCCTGTTGCGCCAAGACGCGCCCGTCCAGGGGGAGCAGGTGATCTCGCCCGAGGTCGCCCGCCAGGTGCTGGACATGATGGATGAGGTCGTCGAGCCCGGCACCGGGGCGCGGCGCGCCGAGGTGCCGGGGTACCGGGTCGCCGGCAAGACGGGTACGGTGCGCAAGACCGGCACCGGTGGCTATCAGGAGGACGCCTATCGCGGCTTCTTCGTGGGCATCGCGCCGGTCTCCGACCCGCGCATCGTGGTGGTGGTGATGATCGACCACCCGCGTGGCGACTCCTACTATGGCGGTGCGGTGGCCGCGCCGGTGTTCTCCCGCCTGGCCGGCAGCGCCCTGCGCCTGCTCGATGTTCCCCCCGACCAGACCGACGTCGAGGCCTCCCCATGACACACGACCCCATGACCGTATCTTTGACCCGCCTCGGCGAGACCCTGGCGCGCCTCTGGCCCGGTAGCGACGCGGGGCTGGCCGGCGACGACATGACCCGGCTGCAGACCGACAGCCGTCGCCTGGCGCCGGGGGACGTCTTCGTGGCGGTGCCCGGGGTGGCCGGCGACGGCCGCGACTTCATCGCCGCGACGCTGGCCGCCGGGGCGGCCGCAGTCCTGTGTCACGCCGGCGATGGGCGGCCTTGCCCGGAGCAGGTGCGCGTGGTGCCCCTGGTGGGGCTGCGCGAGCGGCTGGGTGAGCTTAGCCGCGAGCTCTACAGGGTGCCCGAGACGCTGGAGCTGATCGCCGTCACCGGCACCAACGGCAAGAGCTCGGTCACCCACTACCTCGCCGAGCTGAGCCAGGCCACGGGCGTCGAGGCCGCGGTCATCGGCACCCTGGGCAGCGGCCGCCCCGGGGCGCTAGTCGAGAGTGGCCTGACCACGCCCGGGCCGCTGTCCCTGCAGGCGACCCTGGCGGGGCTCGCCGCCGACGGCATCGGCCGGGTGGCCATGGAGGTCTCTTCCCATGCCCTGGAGCAGGGCCGCCTCGACGGCTGCCGGGTGAGCGCCGCGGTCTTCACCAACCTCAGCCGCGACCACCTCGACTACCACGGCAGCATGGCCGCCTATGCCGCCGCCAAGGCGCGGCTCTTCCGTCGCCCGGAGCTGCGGCTGGCGGTGGTCAACGGCGACGACCCCCTGGCGCGGCTGATGCTGGCCGGGCTGCCGGGGGGCCGGGAGGGGCCTGTCCGGGTGCTGGCCACCGGCGGCGACGAGGCGGTGACCCTGCGGGTGCTGGAGCGCTTCCCCCATGCCGGCGGCCAGCGTGCCCTGGTGGCGACCCCCGAGGGGGAGCGCGAGCTCGACCTGCCACTGGTGGGACGCTTCAACCTCGACAACGTGCTACTGGCCATTGCTACCCTGCACGGCCTGGGCCACCCCCTCGCGGCGCTGTTCGAGGCGGCCCGCCGATTGACCCCGGTGCCCGGGCGCATGGAGGTGCTGACCCAGCCCGGCGCGCCCACCGTGGTGGTCGACTACGCCCATACCCCCGACGCCCTGGACAACGCCCTGGGGGCGCTGCGCGACCACCTGCCGGGGCAGGGGCGCCTGTGGTGCCTGTTCGGCTGCGGCGGCGATCGCGACCCCGGCAAGCGCGCTCCCATGGCCGCCGCCGCCGAACGCCACGCCGAGCGGCTGGTGATCACCGATGACAACCCGCGTGGCGAGGACCCCGCGGCGATCCGCGAGCAGGTGCTGGCCGGGCTCACCCCGGCCGGACGCGAGCGCGCCCGGGTGGTCGCCGGGCGCGGCGCGGCCATCGCCGCGGCGCTGGCCGAGGCGGCCCCCGAGGACGTGGTGCTGATCGCCGGCAAGGGGCACGAGACCTACCAGGAGGTGGCGGGGGTGCGCCACCCCTTCGACGACCGCGAGGTCGCCCGCCAGGCGCTGGCCGCGCGCGGCGGGGAGGCGGGCCGATGAGCCGCTGTGGACTCGCCAGCCTGGCCGAGGTGGCCCGCGCGCTGGGGCTTGCCGCCCCGGCGCATGACCTGCCACTGCGAGCCATCGAGACCGACACGCGCCGGCTCGCCCCCGGGGACCTCTTCGTCGCCCTGCGCGGCGAGCGCTTCGATGCCCACGACTTCCTGGCCCGGGCCCGCGAGGCCGGTGCCGCGGCCGCCGTGGTGGAGCGCGCGGTGGACGATCCCCTGCCGCAGCTGGTGGTGGCCGACAGCCGCCTGGCCCTGGGCCTGCTGGGTCGCGCGCGGCGAGAGGCCTGGGGCGGGCCGCTGGTGGCGGTGACCGGCAACAGCGGCAAGACCACCGTCAAGGAGCTGCTCGCCGCGCTGCTCGGCCGTCGCGGCGAGACCCTGGCCACCCGCGGCAACCTCAACAACGACATCGGCGCGCCGCTGACCCTGCTGGCACTCACCCCGGCCCACCGCCAGGCGGTGGTGGAACTGGGCGCCAACCACCTGGGCGAGATCGCCTGGACGGTGGGCCTGGCACGGCCCCGGGTGGCGGTGATCACCAACGTCACCGGTGCCCACGTCGGCGAGTTCGGCGGCATGGGCCGGATCGCCCAGGCCAAGGCGGAGATCCTCGCCGGCCTGCCCGCCGACGGGGTGGCGGTGCTCAACCGCGACGATGCCTACTTCGCCACCTGGGCGCGCCTCGCCGCGCCCCGCGAGGTGCTCGACTTCGGGCTGGGGGAGGGCGCCCGGGTCACCGCCCGGGACCTGGCCGCGGACGCCCTCGGGCGCTATGCTTTCACGCTTGTCGTCGACGGCCGCCCGCTCGGCCGGGTCGCCCTGCGGCTGATGGGGCGCCACAACGTGGCCAACGCCCTGGCGGCGGCCGCCGCCGCCCTGGCCATGGGCCTGGCGGGCGAGGCGGTGGTGGCGGGGCTCGGCGCGGTGGCGCCCATGGCCGGTCGCCAGGCGGTGGTGGCCGGGGTGCGCGGCTCGCGCCTCATCGACGATACCTATAACGCCAACCCCGGGGCGGTGAAGGCGGCGCTGGCGCTGCTGGCGGCGCTGCCCGCCCCGCGCTGGTGCCTGCTGGGCGCCATGGGAGAGTTGGGAGAGGCGTCCGAACGGCTGCATGCCGAAGTCGGGCGCCACGCGCGGGAACTGGGGATCGACTTCCTGGGCACCCTCGGCGAGGCGGCGCGTCCCGCCAGCCGCGCCTTCGGCGACGCCGGGTGCCATTTCGACGACCGCGAGGCGCTCACACGCCACGTGCTCGACCATCTTCCCCCCGGGGCCAGCGTGCTGGTCAAGGGGTCGCGCAGTGCCGCCATGGAGCGCGTGGTGGCGGCGCTGCGCGATGACACCACAGGGTAAACGCGATTCATGCTTCTGCATCTTGCCGATTTCCTGGCGCAGTACTTCAGCGCCTTCCATGTGTTCAACTACCTCACGCTGCGGATGATCCTCGGCACCCTCACCGCGCTGGTGCTCTGCCTGTGGCTGGGGCCGGTGGTGATCCGCCGCCTGGTCGAGGGGCAGATCGGCCAGGCGGTGCGTGACGATGGCCCCCAGTCGCACCTCTCCAAGGCCGGCACCCCTACCATGGGCGGCGCCATGATCCTGATGGCCATCGCCGTGAGCACCCTGCTGTGGGGCGATCTGACCAACCACTACGTGTGGATCGTGCTGGCGGTGACCCTGGGCTTCGGTGCCATCGGCTGGGTCGACGACTACCGCAAGGTGGTGGAGAAGAACCCCCGTGGCCTGCCGGCGCGCTGGAAGTACCTCTGGCAGTCGGTGATCGGCCTGGCGGCGGCGGTGCTGCTCTATGTCACCGCCGCCTCGCCGGTGGAGACCAGCCTGATCGTGCCGCTCTTCAAGGAGTTCGTGCTGCCCCTGGGGCTCTTCTACGTGGTGCTCACCTACCTGGTGATCGTCGGCAGCTCCAACGCGGTCAACCTCACCGACGGGCTCGATGGCTTGGCGATCATGCCCACCGTGCTGGTGGCCATGGGGCTGGGGATCTTCGCCTACGCCAGCGGCAACGCGGTGTTCGCCGACTACCTGCAGATCCCCTCCATCCCCGGCGCCGGCGAGCTGGCGGTGTTCTGCGCCACCATCGCCGGCGCCGGCCTCGGCTTCCTGTGGTTCAACACCTACCCCGCCCAGGTCTTCATGGGTGACGTGGGGGCGCTGGCGCTGGGCGCGGCGCTAGGGGTGGTGGCGGTGATCGTGCGCCAGGAGATCGTGCTGTTCATCATGGGGGGCATCTTCGTTATGGAGACGGTGTCGGTGATCCTGCAGGTGGGCTCCTACAAGCTCACCGGGCGGCGCATCTTCCGCATGGCCCCGCTGCACCACCACTACGAGCTCAAGGGCTGGCCCGAGCCCCGGGTGATCGTGCGCTTCTGGATCATCACCGTGGTGCTGGTGCTGATCGGCCTGGCCACCCTCAAGGTGCGCTGATGAGCGAGATCGCCCGTGATGCCGCCGTCGGCCGGGTCCCCCCGGGTACCACCCTGGTGGTGGGGCTGGGGCTCTCGGGGCGCGCCATCTGCCGCCACCTGTCGCGCCGGGGCGTGCCCTTCATGGTGGCCGACACCCGCGAGGCGCCACCGGGGCTCGAGGACTTCCGTGCCGCCCACCCCGGGGTCGCCGTGCACTTGGGCCCCCTCGACGCTCTGGATCTCGAGGCGGCCGAGGAGGTGGTGCTGAGCCCCGGTATCGACCCCCAGGCCCCCGGGCTCGAGGCCTTGGCCGGGCGCATCCGTCCCGCCACCGGCGAGCCGTGCCTGGTCGGCGAGATCGCGCTCTTCGTGCGCGAGGCGCGTGCGCCCATCGCCGCCATCACCGGCTCCAATGCCAAGTCCACCGTGACCACCCTGGTCGGCGAGATGGCCCGCGAGGCCGGGGTGCGGGTGGCGGTGGGCGGCAACCTGGGCACCCCGGCCCTGGACCTGCTGGCGGAGCGCCCCGACGCCCAGCTCTTCGTGTTGGAGCTCTCCAGCTTCCAGCTCGAGACCACGCCCTGCCTCGGCGCCGAGACCGCGGCCTTCCTCAACCTCTCCGAGGACCACCTCGACCGCCACGGCGACATGGCCGGCTACCGGGCCGCCAAGCTGGGGGTCTTCCGCGGCGCGCGCCACGCCGTGGTCAACGCCGAGGACCCCGCCACCTGGCCGGAAACCGAGGTGCCGGCCCTCGAGCGCTTCACCACCCGCGCCCCGGCGGCGGGGGAGTGGGGCATCGGCCACCACCGGGGCGCCGAGTGGCTGATGCATGGCGAGGCGCCGCTGATGCCGGTGGCGGCCATGCGCCTGGCGGGGCGCCACCACCAGGCCAACGCCCTGGCGGCGCTGGCCATGGGCCATCGCCTGGGCCTTCCGCTCGCCGCCATGCGCGCGGTGCTGACGCGCTTCCCGGGGCTGCCCCACCGCAGCGAGCTGGTGGCACAGGCCGGCGGCGTGCGCTGGATCAACGACTCCAAGGGCACCAACGTGGGCGCCACCCTGGCCGCCATCGCCGGCCTCGGGCCGACCCTCGACGGGCGCCTGATCCTGCTGGCCGGCGGGGTAGGCAAGGGCGCCGACTTCACCCCCCTGGCCGAGCCGTTGGCGCGCTTCGGCCGCGAGGCGATCCTGTTCGGCGCCGATGCCGGGCGCCTCGAGGCGGCCCTCGCGGGGCACCTGGACGTGACCCGGGTGGCGGACCTCGCGAGCGCCCTGGCGCGTGCGGCGACGATCGCCGCGCCGGGCGACGCCGTGCTGCTGTCGCCGGCCTGCGCCAGCCTCGACCAGTTCGCCAACTACGCGGCCCGCGGCGACGCCTTCCGCGCCTGGGTCGAGCGGCACCTGGCGGAGGTCTCCCCATGAGCCGGCTGGCACGCCTGCGCGAGGCGCTCTCCACCCGCGATCACCCCTTCGACGGCTGGCTGCTGGTGGCGGCCCTGTCGCTGCTGCTGGTGGGGCTGGTCATGGTCACCTCCGCCTCCACCGGGGTGGCGGCGAGCCTCACCGGCAACCCCTGGTACTTCGGGCTGCGCCACGGGACCTTCCTGGTCGGTGCCCTGGTCATCGCCACGCTGGTGCTGCGGGTACCGCTGGGCTGGTGGAAGGCCAACGGGCCGCTGCTGCTGCTGGTAGGCATCCTGCTGCTGGTGCTGGTGCTGCTGGTGGGGCGTGAGGTCAACGGCAGCCGGCGCTGGCTCTCGGTGCCCGGTGTGCCCTTCAACCTCCAGGCCTCGGAGCTCGCCAAGCTGTTCCTGATCGTCTACCTGGCGGGCTACCTGGAGCGCTTCCTGCCCCAGGTGCGCCGCGACTGGGGCGCCTTCCTGCGCCCGCTGGTGGTGCTCGGCGTGTTCGGCGTGCTGTTGATCCTCGAGCCGGACTACGGTGCCGTGGTGGTGATGACCGGCTGCGTGATGGGGATGCTGCTGATGGCCGGCGCCCCCTGGGGGCGCTTCCTGCTGCTGGCGCTGCTGGTGGCGGCGGGCGGTGCCGCCCTGGCCGTCGCCGAGCCCTACCGCATGGCACGCCTGACCAGCTTCATCGACCCCTGGGCCGACCAGTTCGCCAGCGGCTACCAGCTCACCCAGGCGCTGATCGCCTTCGGCCGCGGTGGCTGGCTGGGCATGGGGCTGGGCAACAGCGTGCAGAAACTCTTCTACCTGCCCGAGGCCCACACCGACTTCGTCTTCGCGGTGCTCGCCGAGGAGCTGGGGCTTCTGGGCGCGGTCGGCGTCATCGGCCTCTTCGCCCTGCTGGTATGGCGGGCCATGGCGGTGGGGCGGCGCGCGGAGCTCGCCGGGCTGGCCTTCGCCGCCTACCTCAGCTACGGCATCGCCCTGGTGCTGGGTGCCCAGGCCTTCATCAATATCGCGGTGAGCAGCGGCATGCTGCCCACCAAGGGACTCACCCTGCCGCTGCTCAGTTACGGCGGCTCGAGCCTGGTGGTCAGCGCCGCCATGGTGGCGCTGCTGCTGCGGGTGGACATCGAGACCCGCCGGGCCTGGCGGCGCCGGCAGTCGGCGGCGCCCCGACAGGTCCCGCTCGGTCAAGGAGGGACGCCATGAACGACACCACCCCACGCCGCCGGGTCCTGATCATGGCCGGCGGCACCGGCGGCCACGTGATTCCCGCGCTCTCCCTGGCCCGTGCCCTGCAGGCCCGGGGCGTGGCGGTGGCCTGGCTGGGCAGCCCGCGTGGCATCGAGAATCGTCTGGTGCCCGAGGCGGACATCGTGCTGCACCGCATTCGCGTGGCCGGGCTGCGCGGCAACGGCCTGGCCGGCTGGTTGCTGGCGCCGATCCACCTCACCCGTGCCGTCTGGCAGGCCTGGCGGGTGATCCGCGCGTTCGACCCCCAGCTGGTGGTGGGGCTGGGTGGCTTCGCCAGCGGCCCCGGTGGTCTCGCCGCCTGGCTCTCGCGGCGTCCGCTGGTGATCCACGAGCAGAACGCCGTGGCCGGGCTGACCAACCGGGCCCTGGCGCGCCTGGCGCGGCGGGTCTATGCGGCCTTTCCGCAGGCCTTCCCCGGCCGCGCCGAGGTGGTCGGCAACCCGGTGCGCGCCGAGATCGCGGCCCTGGGGGAGACCCCCCGCGACAGCGCCGGGATGGCCGGTCGCCCGCTGCGCCTGCTGGTGGTGGGCGGTTCACTGGGTGCCCAGGCGCTCAACCAGGGGCTGCCCGAGGCGCTGGCGCGCCTGCCCGCGGCGCGGCGGCCGGAGGTGCGCCACCAGGCCGGGCGCGACAAGGAGGCCGCCACCCGCGACGCCTACGCCGAGCATGGCGTGGCCGCCGAGGTGTCGCCCTTTATCGACGACATGGCCGAGGCCTACGCCTGGGCCGACCTGGTGGTGTGCCGCGCCGGTGCCCTGACGGTGGCGGAGCTGGCCGCCGCCGCCAAGCCGGCGCTGTTCGTGCCCTTTCCCCACGCCGTGGACGACCACCAGACCGCCAACGCCAGGGCGCTGGTGGAGGAGGGCGCGGCGGAACTGCTGCCCCAGTCCCGACTTTCCGCGGCGACGCTGGCCGAGCGGCTGGCGGCGCTGCTCGACCCCGACACTCTTGCCACCATGGCGTCGCGGGCCCGTGCCTGCGCCCATCTTGACGCCGTCGAGCGCCTGGTGGCCGGCTGCATGGAGACAGGCTTTGAGCGATAGCATAACCGCAGAGGCGCCCGTGACGGCGCGTCATGGCCGCGGGCTCGGCATGCGCCGCATCCGCACCATCCACTTCGTGGGCATCGGCGGCGCCGGCATGTGCGGCATCGCCGAGGTGCTCGCCAACCAGGGGTACCGGGTCACCGGGTCCGACCTGCGCGAATCGGCGGTGGTCGCCTCGCTGCGCGATGCCGGCATCCGCGTGGCGATCGGCCACGCCGCCGAGCACGTGGCGGGCGCCGACGTGGTGGTGGTCTCCACCGCGGTGGACGAGGGCAATCCCGAGATCGAGTGGGCCCACGACCACCGCGTGCCGGTGGTGCGCCGCGCCGAGATGCTTGCCGAGCTGATGCGCTTCCGCCACGGCATCGCGGTGGCCGGCACCCACGGCAAGACCACCACCACCAGCCTGACCGCGACGCTGCTCGGCGAGGGCGGCCTCGATCCCACCTTCGTGATCGGCGGCCGGCTGACCAGTGCCGGCAAGAACGCACGGCTGGGGGAGGGCGACTACCTGGTGGCCGAGGCCGACGAGTCGGACGCCTCCTTCCTCCACCTGCAGCCCATGGTGTCCATCGTCACCAACATCGATGCCGACCACATGAGCACCTACGGCGGCGACTTCGAGCGCCTCAAGGGCACCTTCGTCGAGTTCCTGCACAACCTGCCCTTCTATGGCCTGGCGGTCCTGTGCATCGACGACGAGCATGTGCGCGGCCTGCTCGACGCCGTCAGCCGCCAGTTCGTCACCTACGGCTTCAGCGAGGACGCCGACTACCGCATCGAGGACTTCGTCCAGGCCGAGGGCGAGGTGCGCTTCACCGCGCTGCGCCCCGGTGGACTGGCGCCCCTGCCGGTGCGCCTGGCTATGCCCGGGCGCCACAACGCCCTGAACGCCCTGGCCGCCATCGCCGTGGCCACCGACGCCGGCGTCGAGGATGCCGCCATCCTGCGCGGCCTGGCAGGCTTCCAGGGGGTAGGGCGGCGCTTCCAGGTGCATGGCCGCTTCCCGGCGCCGGGTGGCGAGGGCGAGGTGATGCTGGTGGACGACTACGGCCACCATCCCCGCGAGGTGGAGATGGTGATCCGGGCGGTGCGCGCCGGCTGGCCCGAGCGCCGCCTGGTGATGCTCTACCAGCCCCACCGCTACTCGCGCACCCGGGATCTCTTCGAGGACTTCGTGCGGGTGCTCTCCGGTGTCGACACCCTGCTGCTGCTCGACGTCTACGGCGCCGGCGAGGCGCCGATCCCCGGCGCCGAGGGTCGCACCCTGGCGGGCTCGATCCGACAGCGTGGCGCCATCGACCCGATCTTCGTCCAGGACAAGGCCGAGCTGCCCGCGCTGCTGGGGCGCGTGCTGCGTCCCGGCGACATCCTGATCACCCAGGGGGCAGGGGACATCGGCGGCATCTCCCTGGCCCTGGCCGAGGCGGCCCTTGAGCTCGACGAGGTGAGCCTATGAAGCGGGTGAGCGAACTGGGGCGGGTGGCGGTGCTGTTCGGCGGCAGCTCCGCCGAACGCGAGGTGTCGCTGAAGAGCGGCCGGGCGGTGCTCGCCGCGCTCAAGCGCGCCGGGGTCGATGCGGTCGGCTATGACTCCGCCGACGGCGGCCTGGTGGGGCTCGAGGCGCTGGCCCCCGATCGCGTCTTCATCGCCCTGCACGGACGTGGCGGCGAGGACGGTACCCTGCAGGGGGCGCTGGAGCTGCTCGGCATCCCCTATACCGGCAGCGGCGTGCTCGCCTCGGCGCTGGGCATGGACAAGCAGCGCACCAAGCTGGTGTGGCAGGCCCTCGACTTGCCGACCCCGGCGGCGGAGATGCTCGGCGCGGACGCCGACTGGCGGGCGGTGGTGGAGCGCCTGGGGCTGCCGCTGATCGTCAAGCCGGTGCACGAGGGCTCGACGCTGGGCATCAGCGTGGTGAGAAGCGCCGAGGCGCTGGCCGAGGCCTACCATGCGGCGGCCCGCTACGACGCCAGGGTGATGGCCGAGGGCTTCATCGCCGGGGAGGAGTACACGGTGTCGCTGCTCGGCGATGAGGTGCTGCCGGCGATTCGCGTCGAGGCCGCCGGGGGCTTCTACGACTACGAGGCCAAGTACCTCTCCGACGAGACCCGCTACCACCTCCCGTGCGGCCTGTCGGCGGCGGAGGAGGCCGAGCTTGGTGAGCTCTGTCGCCAGGCCTTCGCCGCGGTGGGCGGCGAGGGCTGGGGACGGGTCGATGTGATGCGCGACGCCGAGGGGCGCTTCTGGCTGATCGAGGTCAATACCTCCCCGGGCATGACCGACCACAGCCTGGTGCCCCAGGCGGCGGCGCATGTGGGCATCGACTTCGAGACACTGGTGCTGCGCATCCTGGCCACCACCCTGGCGCCCCGGTCGGCATGAGTCGGCGCGGTGGATGGCTCGGGGTCGTGCTGCTGCTGCTGGTGTTCGGTGCCGGCGGGCGGGCGCTGTGGCTGTGGCTCGACCGGCCCCTTGAGCGGGTCTCCATCGGCGGTGACCTGACCCATGTGAACGCCGACTACCTGCGTGCTGAGCTGACGCCCTTGCTGCGCGGGCGCACCTGGCTGTCGGTGGACGTCGCCGAACTGCGCCAGGAGGCACTCGCCATCGACTGGATCGCCGAGGCGCGGGTCAGCCGCGAGTGGCCCAACGCCCTGACCTTCGAGCTGGTGGAGGAGGTGCCGGTGGCGCGCTGGAACGATGACCAGCTGCTCAACCCCCAGGGCGAGCCCTTCGCCATCGGGCCGGTGTCGCCGCCCGGCGACCTGCCGGATCTCGCCGGGCCGCCGGGCAGCGGGGCCGAGGTGCTCGCCTACCACGAGCGCCTCGCCACGCGCTTCGCCGAACTGGACCTGCCGCTCACCCAGCTGCGCCTGGAGCCGCGGGGCGCCTGGCGCTTCCAGCTCGACGAGGGGGTGTGGGTGATGCTCGGCCGCAGCGACCGCGAGGGACGCCTGGCGCGCCTGGTCGCCGCCTGGCAGCGCCAGCTGGCGCGCCAGGCGTCGCATATCCGCTACATCGACCTGCGATACCCCAACGGGGTCGCGGTGGCCTGGCATGGTGAAACCGAACCCCTCGAGGTCGACGACGGGCGCGAGGGGTGATCGCCTTTTTTCTGTGAAACACGCATGTCGAAGGGCATTCGCCTGTTTCTTTCGGAGCAAAATCGCCGTATCGTGGAGGGGCTTTTTGGTTGCGGGGTGGAGGAACTCGCCCCGTTGTTCCTATAATTGGCCCCAGGTTCATTTTCATGTTGCAGGCTCGAAAACGGGCCAGGATCGAGGAGAGTTCCCGACTCATGGCAGGTCCATCCAACGTGTCCAATATGGTAGTCGGGCTGGATATCGGAACGTCCAAGGTGGTGGCGATCGTGGGGCAGCCCACCGATGACGGTGGCATCGAGATCGCCGGTATCGGCTCGCACCCCTCCCGCGGAATGAAGAAGGGCGTGGTGATCAACATCGAGTCCACGGTGCAGTCCATCCAGCGCGCCGTGGAGGAGGCCGAGCTCATGGCCGGCTGCGACATCCACTCCGTCTACGTGGGCGTCGCCGGCAGCCATATCAGCTCCATGAATTCCGACGGGGTGGTGGCCATCAAGGAGCGCGAGGTCACTCCCTCCGACATCGACCGCGTCATCGACTCCGCCCGCGCCCGTGCCATCTCGGAGGGGCAGCGGGTATTGCACGTGCTGCCCCAGGAGTTCGCCATCGATGCCCAGGGCGGTATCCGCGAGCCGCTGGGCATGTCCGGCGTGCGCCTGGAGGTGCGGGTCCACCTGGTCACCGCGGCCCTCAATGCGGTGCAGAACATCGAGAAGTGCGTGCGCCGCTGCGGCCTGGAGGTCGACGGCATCATCCTCGAACAGCTCGCTTCCAGCATGGCGGTGCTCACCGAGGACGAGCGCGAGCTCGGGGTCTGCATGGTCGACATCGGTGGCGGCACCACCGACATCGCGGTGTTCACCGAGGGAGCCATCCGCTACACCGCGGTGATCCCCATCGCCGGCGACCAGGTCACCAACGACATCGCCATGGCGCTGCGCACGCCGACCCAGCACGCCGAGGAGATCAAGGTCAAGTATGCCTGCGCCCTGACCCAGCTCGCCGCCAGCGACGAAATGATCAAGGTGCCCAGCGTGGGCGACCGCCCCGCCCGCGACCTCTCCCGCCAGGCGCTTGCCGAGGTGGTAGAGCCGCGCTACGAGGAGCTCTTCACCCTGGTGCGCGACGAGCTGCGCCGCAGCGGCTACGAGGACCTGGTGGCCGCGGGTGTGGTGCTGACCGGCGGCACCGCCCGCATGGAAGGGGTGGTGGAGCTGGCCGAGGAGATCTTCCATATGCCGGTGCGCATCGCCTGTCCGCAGAACGTGCGCGGCCTGGCCGATGTGGTACGCAATCCGATTTATTCGACCGGAGTCGGTTTGTTACATTACGCTTTGCAGGAGACACGGCAGGGGCACGGTCGACAGGCACAGGGCAGCATGATGTCCGCACAGCCCCGGCGCGAGGACGCCGCCCGACGCGGCGACAGGGAAGGATCCTCCGCGCTGGCGAGGCTGAAGGGCTGGTTGAAAGGAAATTTCTGACAGGATCGCCAGCGGCGGTTCAGGAGACGGGGCAAATGTTCGAACTGGTAGATAGTGCACCCTCAAGCAGCGCGGTCATCAAGGTGATCGGCGTGGGTGGCGGCGGTGGCAACGCCGTCAACCACATGGTCGAGAGCAACATCGAGGGCGTGGAGTTCATCTGCGCCAACACCGATGCCCAGGCGCTCAAGCGCGTGGCGGCCAAGACCGTGCTCCAGCTCGGCAACGAGATCACCAAGGGCCTCGGTGCCGGGGCCAACCCCGACGTCGGCCGCCAGGCGGCCATGGAGGATCGCGAGCGCATCGCCGAGCTGCTCGAGGGTGCCGACATGGTGTTCATCACCGCCGGCATGGGCGGCGGCACCGGCACCGGCGGTGCCCCGGTGGTGGCCCAGGTGGCCAAGGAGCTGGGCATCCTCACCGTGGCCGTGGTGACCCGTCCCTTCCCCTTCGAGGGGCCCAAGCGCATGCGTGCCGCCGAGGAGGGCATGAAGGAGCTCTCCGAGCACGTCGACTCGCTGATCACCATTCCCAACGAGAAGTTGCTCTCGGTGCTGGGCAAGAGCGCCAGCCTGCTCACCGCCTTCAGTGCCGCCAACGACGTGCTGCTGGGCGCGGTGCAGGGCATCGCCGAGCTGATCACCAGCCCCGGCATCATCAACGTCGACTTCGCCGACGTGCGCACCGTGATGTCCGAGATGGGCATGGCGATGATGGGCACCGGCGGGGCGGTGGGCGAGAACCGTGCCCGCGAGGCTGCCGAGAAGGCGATCCGCAGCCCGCTGCTCGAGGACATCGACCTCCACGGCGCCCGCGGCATCCTGGTCAACATCACCGCCGGCCCCGACCTCTCCATCGGCGAGTTTAACGACGTCGGTGCCACCGTCCAGGAGTTCGCCTCCCAGGACGCCACCATCGTGGTGGGTACCTCCATCGACATGGAGATGAGCGACGAGCTGCGGGTCACCGTGGTGGCCGCCGGCCTGGAGGGGCAGCAGCAGCGGGCGGCGGCGAGCCGCGAGAGCGTCAAGCGCAGCGAGGGCGGCGACTATCGCCGCTCCGCCCAGTCCGGGGTGGCGGCACGCCAATCCTCCGCGGCCGTGGCGCGCAGCCCCGAGCCCGAGGAGGCGCCCAAGCCCCGCGCCGAGAAGCGGCGCTCCCAGGAGCTCGACGACTACCTCGACATCCCGGCGTTCCTGCGCCGCCAGGCCGATTGAGGTCGACTATCGGGGTCATCGGCCGTGCCGGACGAGCTTTCTTTGTTGAAACGCTCGTTCGGTGTTATAGTGAACGGTGTTTGATAATCCGAGAACCGCCTGGCCACAGCCCATGATCAGACAACGCACCCTGAAGAACGTCATCCGCGCCACCGGCGTCGGCCTGCACTCCGGCAAGAAGGTCTACATGACCCTGCGGCCGGCGCCCGTGGACACCGGTATCGTCTTCGTGAGGACCGACCTCGATCCCGAGGTGCAGATCCCGGCGCGGGCCGAGCTGGTCACCGACACCACCCTGTGCACCGCCCTGACCCATCAGGGTGCCAAGGTCGCCACCGTTGAGCACCTGATGTCCGCCCTGGCGGGCCTGGGGATCGACAATGCCTACGTCGACCTCAGCGCCGCCGAGGTGCCGATCATGGATGGCAGCGCCGGGCCCTTCGTGTTCCTGATCCAGTCCGCCGGCATCAGCGAACAGAACGCCGCCAAGAAGTTCATTCGCATCCGGCGCGAGGTCACAGTACGCGACGGCGACAAGGAGGCCACCTTCCGCCCGCATCGCGGCTTCAAGGTGGGTTTCTCCATCGACTTCGACCATCCGGTGTTCGAGGATCAAACCCAGACCGCCATGGTGGACTTCTCCACCACCTCCTTCGTTAAGGAGGTCTCGCGGGCGCGTACCTTCGGCTTCATGCGTGACCTGGAGTACCTGCGCTCCCACAATCTGGCGCTGGGCGGCAGCCTCGACAACGCCATCGTCGTGGACGACTACCGCATCGTCAACGAGGGCGGCCTGCGCTACGACGACGAATTCGTCAAGCACAAGGTGCTGGACGCCATCGGCGACCTCTACCAGCTGGGCCACAGCCTGATCGGCGAGTTCCACGGCGTGAAGTCCGGGCATGCCCTCAACAACCAGCTCTGCCGTGCGCTGATGGCGCAGCCCGATGCCTTCGAGGTGGTCACCTTCGAGGACGAGGGTCAGGCCGCCCCGATCTCCTACGCCGCCCCCGCCATGGCCTGACCCCGGCTGCGCCGGGAGCTGTAAGCCATAAGCTAAGCTGTAAGAGAGCCGCCCCCGTGGTCATGCCACGGGGGCGGTTTGCTTGTGCGCCAGGCATGG